>DASYOD010000057.1:0-22283 GCA_036008085.1 Terriglobales bacterium | reverse complement strand
GGCGCTATCGTCTAGGGGTTAGGACGGAAGATTCTCAATCTTCAAACCCGGGTTCGATTCCCGGTAGCGCTACCACGCCTTTTCCATTCATCTGATTCGGAATGCCTTCCCTTCCGTTCCTCTTCTTGAATTACGTGGGCTAACCCTAATACGCATATAGCTTCAGGAAGACGAAAACTACCACGCCGGTGACCGAAACGTAGAGCCAAATGGGAAATGTCCAGCGGGCGATTCGGCGGTGCATGGCGAACCGGCCGGTCAGCGAGAAGAAGAAAGTGGTGAGCACCATTGGCAGCGCGACGACGGAAAGAATTATGTGGCTAGCTAAAATGGAAAGGTACAGAGTGCGCACCGGACCGTGGCCGGGGAAAATGGTGTCGCCGTGCAGTGCGTGGTTCACGATGTAGCTGATGAGAAAAGCGGAAGAAAACGCGAAGGCCAGCAGCATGCTTACGCGGTGGGCTTCCCTTTTGTGATGTTTGATGAAATAAAATCCCACGCAGAGGGTAATCGCGCACAATCCGTTCAGCAGCGCGTTGAGGGCGGGCAAAAACATCCAGCGTCCGGCGAAATCAGTGGACGCATGATGTACATACAGCAGCCACAGCAAAAAGGCGACGGCGAGGCCGCTCACCACGACGATTGCTCCCACTACCGGGCGCGGACTAGTTTGAGCTTGTTGCATGCTGCCAATTAAACCACACAAATCCATCGTGGGTCATATGAAGCCTGCAGTCGAGCGGTGATGTACAAAACTGACTTATTTTCTCATAGCAACCGCCTTCGCCATTCCCTCATCACACATGAGCGCCCTCGTGTTACAGGAAATTCGGATGAAGAATTTTTCCGGCAATCTGCAGACACGTTCTTGCCGTCATATCATCCGCAAATCAATCTGGAGGTAATAGACGTGAAAGCTCCTTTTTTAATTGGTCGTTTATTGTTCGCAGGATTTTTTATTTCGAGCGGGATTAACCACCTGAAAAAACGCAAAGAGATGGCGGAATATGCGCGTGCCAAAGGCGTTCCGCAACCGGAGTTGGCGGTAACCTTGTCCGCTGTACCGTTGCTCTTAGGAGGCGCGAGTCTGGCGCTCGGTGTCAAACCTAAGTTGGGAGCTGTAGCTATCCTTGGTTTCCTGGCCGGAGTTTCACCCGTGATGCATGATTTTTGGCGCAATGAGGATCCGCAGGAACGCCAAACCAACATGATTATGTTCCTGAAGAACCTGGCGCTGGCGGGCGGGGCGCTGGCGCTCGCGGGAGTGGAAGAGCCGTGGGAGGCGAGTGTTCCGGTCGGTAAGCCGACTCTCGGCGACAAGGCGCGATCGGTACGTCGCAAGCTCGTTGCCTAGCCTTTGAGGGCAGTAAGAATTCGCTGGGACCACTAGAGCGTGTGCAGGTATGCCAGCAGGTCGTTAATCTGCTGCTGGTTGAGGACCTGCGAATAGCCAGGCATTTTGTTGCGGCCCATGCGAATCACATCGGTGACGCGATCGTCATTCGCGGGCATGCCGCTCATCGGCAGATATTGTCTGCGGAAGACGCCTTTCATGCTGGGGCCTTGCCGGCCACGCGAAGAATATGGCGCGTGGCAGCGGTCGCATAAGTTATCGTAGATCTTGCGTCCGGCGATCTGCTGCGGATTCAATCCGAGTTCGGCGTCGCTCTTGCGCCGTTGCACATCACAGCTCGACAAACTCACGACAGAGACACAGAGACACAGAGCAAATAGACTTCTAAAGCTGTCCTTTTGAATGATAAGAATGCGAGATTGCTCCATTCATCCTTTAACAACCGTTACAATGATAAAGCAAAGCCATGTCCAGCGCGGGAAAGCCAGTGACGGCAAAACGAATACTTCTAAAACGAATATACGCTGCGCCTGCACCCTCGGACGGAACTCGCGTGTTAGTTGACCGCCTCTGGCCGCGCGGCCTGAGCAAAGACAGCGCGGCGGTGGACCGGTGGCTGCGCGAATTAGCACCTTCCGACACTCTGCGAAAGTGGTTTCATGCACATACCGCCGCGTGGCCGCTTTTCCGCAAACGTTATCTCAAAGAGTTGTCGCAACCTCAATCTGCCGCGGCGCTGGACGAACTCTACAGTTTGGCCAGCCGCGGAAAGAAGTTGACCTTGCTTTTCGCCTCGAGGAACGAAGAGCAAAACAATGCAGTCGTTTTAAGAGATCTGTTAGAGGGAATGCGCAAACCTCCGACCGGCAGCGGCCCCGGCGGAGCCCGCGCAGTGCGTGACCGTCAGGTAAAACGAATGCCAAGGTGAGTGTTATTTCTTCGAATCATTCACGATGGCTTCGACCACGTTGTCGATCGCCTCGAGAACCCGTTTATTGGGCAAATTGTAATTGTTAGTGAGGATAGAAAACGCGACCTGCTGGCCGCGAGCTGTTGTCGCATATCCGGAGAGCGCCTTCACACCACCCAGTGAGCCAGTCTTCGCGTAGACATGGGTTCGCGAATCCAGATGAGGGAAGCGATCCGCCAGTGAGCCATCGATACCAGCAACCGGTAGTGTTTCCCGAAAGCTGGCTCCCCACGCCTGGTTCGACGCGTAGCGCAGCAACTGCACGACCGCGTGCGGCGTGACTAAATTTTGCCGAGACAGGCCGGAACCGTCGTAGAAAAGGTACTGGTCGGCAGGCACGTCGGCCTGGTTCAGAAACCCGCGCAACACTTCGAGTCCGCCTTCGACCGTGCCAGCAGCACCTTTTTCCCGTCCCAGGAGACGCAGCAGAATTTCTGCGTGCAGATTTTGGCTGACCTTGTTGATCACGCGCACATCTTCGAGCAGCGGCTTCGATTGATAGCTGGCGAGCACGAGAGGTTGATTCGGCAGCGTCCGGGAGGGTTCATCGCCGCCGCGGGCCGGAGCCATTGCAGTGATCGTAAGCGTGGAGAGACTTGCCAGTTCAGTGTGCCGTGTTCGTTGGCTGCCGTATACAACGATGCCACGATTTTCCAGCAATTGATGAAAGAGTGCCGCGGCGAATTCGGCGGGATCTTCAATGGCTAGCGCTTCGTTGGCTCCGGCATCATCCATAGGCACATTGCCCCACAAGGTGAGAGACGTAGATCCCGGTTCGCGATTGATGAAAATCTTGCGTCCCGTTCCTGCGGGCGTGGTGATAATGCGATTGTCAATGCGGAAGTAATCGGCGAAGGGCGTAATGCTGACGAAGGCACGTTCCCCCGCGTGATCCGCAGGAAGAATATTGACGAATACAACGTTGTCGTTAATTGTCAGCGCGGAAACTGGCGCGCCGTCGGCGAGAACCAGATCGTCCTGACTCCAACCTTCACCGTAGCGCTCGAAGGCGAAGTAGGAGTCGTCGGCGACGATGTTGCCATCGACGTATTTGACGCCTTTCTGCCCCAGTGCATCTGCGAGTTGCTCGAGCACCTGGATCGGATGATCATTGCGTGCAGTACGCAGGTTGTAGGGCAATTCACGGCCAGAAAGATTGGGATCGCCGCGACCGACCAAGACCAGATCGCCGCTGAGGCGTCCGTACTTGTCGAGTATTCCGGTGGTTTCTACGGTCGTGCGCGAACTATACGTGGGTCCGATCAGAGCCAGAGCGGCGGCGGTGGTAAACAATTTGGTATTGGATGCGGGAGTGAACAGCTTGTCAGCATTCCTGGCGTAAATCGTTTTTCCACTATCGAGCGAAATTACTTCGATGCCCCAAAATCCGCGGGCAAGATCGGGAGCGGAAAGAATTGTATCGATGTTCTTGACTACGGGGTTATGCGGAGCAGCGTGGAGCTGCGCTGCCAGCAAAAGGCAGAAAACAGCCGCGAAATGCGCGCGTTTCCGGTGCATCCCGGCAACGATTGTAGCACCGGGGCTGCTCCAGTTAGCCCTCAACCTTACCTCTTGTTTTGCCTCATGGCGTCCAACGATTCCTTTGCGGTGGTCAAGCTAGGGTCAAGTTTTAGCGCTTGCTCGTAGGCGCTGCGGGCCTCATCCAGTTTGCCGGCTTCCTGCAGAAGCATTCCAAGCTGCAGGTAGTGTGGAGCCGTTGGTGAGCTGGCTGTGTCGTGCGAAACGCGATCGAGCATGTCTGAGGCCTGCGTCGCATCAGCCTGCAATGCCAGTCGGTAGTTGTCGCGTACTTTTGCGAAGTCACCGAGTTCGTCGGAAATTGCGGCGATGCTTTCATAACAACGGGCCTGTATGGTGGGATTCGAACTAACCTTAATGGTTGATTCGTACTGGACAATAGCGTCGGAGAGACGGTCTGATTCAACCAGAGCGGCCGCGAGGTTTACGTGGCGGAATGGATCTCCAGGGTTCAGCCGGGCCGCTTCTTCGAATCCAGCTATTGCTTCCTGTGGACGGCCAAGTTGCATTAAGGCTTTACTCAAGCTCTCATCGGCGACGACGTTGTGTTCTGTAACCGCGACTGTGTGGGACCAAAGATCATAGTCGCTGCGCCAAAATGCGATTTGACGCCAAGTCAGGACTGACAAAGCGGCGAGAATCACCCCGGCAATCGCTGTGCGTAGTTGAAGATTCACATGTCTGCGATCGGCTGCGTCAGCGGCGCCCCACACGACCATCACAAAAATTCCGATCAGCGGAAGATAAGCATAGCGGTCGGCCATGGCCTGATCGCCTACTTGAACGACTCCGATTACAGGTACCAAGGTTCCGAAATACCAGAGCCAACCGGTCACCAGATATGGGCGAGTACGGCGCAGTTTCCAGACGAGAACACTCACCGCTAAAAGAAAGAACAACGCTAATCCAACGAGCCACACGGGCCGACCGTCTCTCGGATAGGGATATAGAAATGCGAGGCGCGCAGGCCAGAAAGTTTTCCAAACGTAAGACGCGTAAGAGTAGAGGGCATTTGCGAGCCTTCCCCCAAACGGATATATCTCGAAGGACTGAAGGGCGTGGGTTCGTTGGGCAACGATGGTGATTACCGCGCTTCCAGCGCAAAGTGCCAGCAAGGGCAATTTTTCAAAAATGAGGCGCGAGAATGGAAATTGAAGTACAGGAAACACTCTCTCTGCAGTGACATCCTCCACGCGATTCTTCTGGCGATGCTTACCAACCTTTGGCGTTGACAAGGATCGCGCGTTCCAGCCGCGGATTCTTTCGAGTGGCCAATAATCGAGCAGCAGCAGCACAAAGGGGAGCGTGATCACCATGGGCTTGGAAGCGAGTCCAAGTGCGAATAATGGGGCCACCGCCAGATAGCGCTTCAGTCCCGGCTTTCGCGCGTACCAGCCGTAGGCGGCAAGAGTAAGCAGAAAAAACAGCGTGCTTAAAACATTCTTGCGCTCGGCGATCCATGCGACAGATTCCACATTGACAGGGTGCAGCGCAAACAGCGCGGCCACCAGCAAACTTCGTCCCTGTGACCCGGTGGCACGCAATAACAAGAGGAAAAGCAGCACCGCGTTGATTGCGTGCAGAAGAAAATTCGTTACATGATGGCCGACCGGATTTAAACCGTAAAGCTGGCAATCCAGCGCGTGCGAGAGCCAGGTAAGAGGATGCCAGTTCTCAGCGGTTGTAGAGGTTAAAGCCCAGGTAAAGGTCTGCCAGGAGACTCCGGCCTGCACATGACGATTTTCTGTCACGTAATTTTGATCGTCCACGTGCAAGAACGGATTGCGCGCGGCGCGACTGTACACGGTCAAGATAGCAAGGGCGAGACAGATGCACGCCATCAGCGCAAAATTACGTCGTTTCCCATCCATTGGACCGCGTGATTGTAGCATCGGCGTGACCCGCGGAGTCCTGACTGGAAGCGAAGAAAACTTCATTGGGGTGGTGGGCTGCTAGTGGTGCTTGCGAGAGGCCCTATTTTTGCGTCATTTTGTTCCGTCAGGAGTCAGAGCGTGCAAGTAATCACTGGCTGCGGTTAAACCTGGATCCAACTTGAGCGCTTGCTCGTAGGCCGCACGGGCCTCGGATTTTTTGCCGCTCTCCTGCAGCAGGATTCCCAATTGTACGTAGCGAGGCGCCGCCGGTTGGTCAGCAACGCTTTGCGTGAGCCATTGAATCATGGTCGCGCTGCTTTGCGGATTCACTTTTAAAGCCTGCTCATAACTTTCACGAACCTTCGGATAGTCCTCAAGCGCATCGTAGACGGCAGCAAGGCTGTCGTAGAAATGGGCTTGCATGGCCGGCTCGGATGCCAGGGAAATTGCGGTCTCGTACTCGGGAATAGAATCCTGCAGGCGATCGCACTGCACCAGGTCGACTGCCAGGTTGCCGTGCCTCACCGCATCAGCCGGGAGAAGCTGAACGGATTTCTCCAGTAACGGCAATGCCTCCTGCGTGCGGCCCATCTTGTTCAGGGCGTCACCAAGGTTGCTGATGGCTAGTGGACTGTCCGGTGCAACCTCCAGATCATGCGACCAGAGATCGTACTCGCTGTGCCAATAACCCACCTGCCTCAGGGTAAGCAAGGACAACACAGCCAGAATGATTGTGGCAGTGGCCATGCGCCATGGGATCCCGATCTTTTCGCTGTCGGCCCAGTCTGCCGCGCTCCAAACTACCATCACGAAAATTCCGATTAGCGGGATGTAAGCGTAACGATCCGCTCTAGCCTGATCGCCCACTTGAACAAATCCGATGACAGGTACCAGAGTCCCCAGATACCAAAGCCAGCCGGTCACAAAATAACGGCGGGTGAAGCGTTGTCTCCATACCAGAAAAGTCACGCCCCCAAGAAACAGCGCTGCGACTGCGACTCTCCAGACGGCCAGTGTGTTGCCGGGATGAGGATAGTAGACAGCAAGCTGGGTCGGCCAGAATGATTTCCAGATGTACATTGCGTAGGAGTAGATGGCGTTTTCCAGTCGCACACCAATGGGAAATCCCTCCAGGGACCTGATGGCAACGGCTCGCTGCGCCACAATCGTAAGCGCGGCGCTGCCGGCGCAGAGAGCCAGGAGCGGTAACTTTTCCAAAACAAGTTGGGCCAAGGTCGCCTGGGCGAATGGGGATTCGGGTTGCGAGGCCCGACTCTCCGGTCGCAGAGGCATATTTTTGTGCACCTTGCGATTGACTACGACGAGGCCCGGCCATCCTTTGATCCTCTGCAGCGGCCAGAAATCAAGCAGCAGAAGTACGAAGGGAAGGGTGATTACCATAGGCTTTGACGCCAGCCCCAAGATGAAGAGGAAGGCGACAGCGAGGTACCGCTTGAGATTCGGGCTGCGTGCGTACCACCCGTAGGTACCAAGTGCGAGCAGGAAAAAAAAAGTGCTCAGATCGCTTTTACGTTCGGCAACCCAGGCCACAGTTTCCACATTTAGTGGATGAAGAGCAAACAATGCCGCGACCAGGAAACTTCGTCCTATCGAATCCGTGACTCGCAGCAGCAACAGAAAAAGAATTACGACATTCAACACGTGAAGCACGAGATTGGTCAGGTGATGGCCAGATGAGCGCAATCCGTAAAGCTGGCAATCAAGGGCATGCGAAAGCCAAGTAAGCGGGTGCCAGTTTTGTGCATACCCGGCATTGAAGGACCAGATGAAAACCTTCCAACTTAGTCCCCCGTGTATAACGGCATTGTTGACGACGTAATATTGATCGTCGAAATCGATAAAAGGATCCTGGACGACTGAGCTGTAAACGGCAGAAGTCCCGATGATCAAAAGCAGGCAAGAGAAAAAAATCAGACGCTTGCGTTTCGCATTCATGGGATGGCTTGAAGCTGCGCCCTGCGCGGATGCATGAAGTCGCTCCAGGATTCGACCTCACACGCGCTGCCTACTTCTGGTCGCCTCCGCTGGGATTCGCTTTCTCGCCTGCGGCCGGACCGAAATATGCGTCGTTGAACTGCGGGTTCACGGCGCCGTTTACAGACTCCATCGTTTCCTTCATGAATTTACCGGCGATTTGCTTCTTGGCGTCTTCAGTCGGCATCATTTCTTTGGAAACCAGCTTGAAGATATGCCATGCCTCTGTTCCAGAGAGGACTTCGGAGACCTGTCCAGGTTGCAAGGCAAAAATTTCGTTTCCAAATTGGCCAAGCTCGGCGCGAGTGTTAGCACCCATGTCCGTGTCCGGCGCGTCGTCAGGATCACCTGCAAATGTGTAAGCTTCGGTCTCCAACTTCTCGAAATCTTCACCAGCGACGGCGCGCGCACGAATCTTATCCGCTTCCGCTTTCAGCGCTGCTGCATCGGCGACAGTGTCAACTTTCACAGTCGGGGCTGCGCCTGGCTGGGCCTCATCTGCTTGATGTTTCTGCTTTGGGACCGAAATTTGCAGTACCGACGCCTGCTCAAATTCTTCAGGGTGTTGTTTGAAATACTGATCGAATTCCGCATCCGCTTTAGCATTTGCCTTTTGCTGCATCTCGTTGGTAAAAGCGCGAGCAAGAACTTGCAGGTAAGTGAATTTCAAAACTTCTTGGAAATGGGGATCTTTATCTAGTCCAAGCTCTCGCGCTTTTTGCGCGTACACCATTTGTGTGGAGTAAAAGTGGGCAAGCTGAATGGTAGTCGGAGGCTCCTGCTTAGGAGCGACTACGCGAGCAAGTTTTTCGTACTGGGCGCGAGTAACATTGGCTTCGCAGGCAGCACTGGCTGGTACTGATTTATGTGGGGCCAGCGAACCTTCGGCTTTCGAGTTTGTTGAGCCTGTGGTTTTGGAGGTTGCGGCTGGCTTCGCCGACGAACGATCGCTGCTGCAAAGGCCTTGAATCCTGATCACAGGAGTATCCGGCGGTACCATTGAGCTGGAAACTGGCGGCTCGGCTTTATCTTTTGCCGTGCCTGGCGTCTGCGCATCCGCACAGAGGCACATTAATGCAGCACATATAAACACAGTAAAACTCAGACACCAACGCATTGAAAACACCACCTCCGCAATGGACATAAAATGCTAACACAGTGAGATCACGCCTTTGACCCAACTGACGCTAGAATAGCCAAGAAAAAAGGCCGCCAGTGCAGCGGCCTTTTCAAGAACCACAGCACGCTAATGAGCATGTATTTCAAAAGCCGGAGCAGTGCCTCCGGTTGCGTTTAGCCAAGTGACGCTACCGGTGCAGGTAGCCCCGTCCTGGAACCAGAACGGACTCGTAACGTCGCTATTGGAAAGCATCCACAGCATTACGACATCCGAGGTCGGTTCGGTCTCACACAAGAAATAAGTGGTGCTCTTGGTAAACTTAACCGCTTTCGACGATGTGTACCTGACGGTTTTGATTGATGGGTAATCAGGGATGGTTCCGTGCTGGGTGAGCGCAGCCAGCAGAGTGGTTGGCCCGCCGGTTGCCGTTCCGTTGAGCAGGTAAGCAGCTATTTTGCCCCCGGACACGCCGGTGTAGTTAGTGTTAGGCGTCAGCGCATAAAAAAACCTAAACCCTTTTGCTGGAGTGAAACCAACTGCCAGCGTCTGACCTGGCCCATCCGACGCCGCTGATCCGGCGACGTAATATCCGCTTCCAGTGTTGTAACTGGTGCAACCAACGCCACAATTGGAAAATATCATCCACGGGGGTAGCACGGCGTGTCCATGCAAACCGCGCACTCCCGCGACTCCGTGATTTACGTAGTTGTCTTGTGCCGCCGCTCCTGAGACCAGCAGAGCCAATCCCAGGCCGAAAAGCAAGAAGCAAAACATTTTCTTCACTGTGGTCCTCCTGAGTTTTTTTAAAGGCTATTCTTCATCCCGCGGATGGGATGAGTTTTTTTAAAGGCTATTCTTCATCCCGCGGATGGGATGAGAGGCCTGCGCAGGAGCATGATATTTTCGAAAAACCAAGTCAAGTGAAATTCCGCCTTCAGGGCGAAATCTATCGGATTTATCGAGAATAGTCGCAGGTTTTTACCGCTATTGTGCAAGTTATTTCGTGGTTCAGCGAGTGCGAATACCGAATCGAGCAGATTGTGATTTGGGTAAAAACAAAAAGCAGGCCGCCAGTTAAAGCGGCCCGCCAAGTGTACTCAACAGAAACTTCAGCTAACTAATTGATCTCAAACGCTGCGCCATCGACCGCACCCGTTGCATTCGACCAAGTTAGACTCTTGGAGGTGCAGGAGTTGCTGTCTTGGAACCAGAAAGGACTCGTGAGATCACTGTTCGATACCATCCACAGCATTGTGGCGGCGGCAGTGGGCTCAGTCTCACACAAGAAGTAGGTCTTGCCCTTCTTGAATGTGATTGGCTTTGCGCCCTTCTTGAGTGTGTACTTTATTGCCTTGGTTGTCGGGTAGTCGGGGATGGTGCCATTCTGGACCAACTGAGCAAGCTTGGTGCTCGGACCGCTGGTGGAAGTTCCATTCAACAGGTATGCGGAGATTTTGCCCTTCACGCCCGTGTAATTGGTGTTGGCGCTCAACGCTTTTACAAACTTGGTTGCACTCTTGGCGCTGAAGCCCATCGCCAAAGTCTGACCGGTGCCATCGGTGGAAGAGGTTCCGGAAACGTAATAACCACTTCCGGTGTTATAGCTTGTGCAACCAGTGCCGCAATTGGTGAAAATTGCACCCGGTGGCAGAACGGCATGAGCGTTCAAACCACGTACGCCAGCGACGCCGTGACTAACATAGTTTTCTTGTGCGGCCGCGAGGGAAACGACCAGTAGAGCCAATCCCAAACCCAAAAAACAATTCCGAAGCATCTTCACTATAGTCCTCCTGAGTTTTGTACTGCCAAGGGTGTCGGGCTTAATCTTGCAATCCGAAATCGATATAGCCCGCGGAAAAGCATCCTATCGTGACTGCAAGCAAAGTCAAGCTAAATCGGGCTGTGCACGCCGATTTTGAAGCTACACCGTAAATTTGTTGCAGTTTGATGCGTCTATTGTGCAAAGCATTTCGCATCTACTGACCAAGAGCAGAGACTAATCACTTACGGTAATTTTTCCATTGTTGTCTGGCCGGCCAAAAGTGCGCCCCGGATTTCGAGCGGTCCAAGCTTCGAAATGCGCCAAGGTTTAAAATCGGCCGCATGCGTCCAGTGTTTGAATGGAGTCTGGGGTCTCGCTCGTTGCAATTAGGCAAGCGCACGCTTGTCATGGGCGTCGTCAATGTCACCCCTGATTCGTTTTCTGACGGGGGCGCACACTTCGACTGCGAACACGCGGTGGAACACGGACTGCAAATGCTTCAGGATGGCGCAGACATCATCGATGTGGGCGGAGAATCAACCCGGCCGGGCGCTAAAGTTCTCGCTCCCGAGATGACTTCCGAAAAGAATAGCGCGTCAACGCAGCTGGATTCGAAGAAGCATCCGGTCAGCGAAAAGGAAGAACTGGATCGGGTGATCCCGGTCATCGCGGCCCTCAAAAAAAAACAACCGCAGGCTGTGATTTCCGTAGACACGTACAAAGCCAGTGTGGCGGGCGCGGCGGTAGAAGCTGGCGCTGAAATCGTAAACGACGTGAGCGGATTTCGCTGGGATGCGCGGATGCTCAAGACTCTCGCTGAATTGAAATGCGGCGTGGCGCTGATGCACATGCGTGGGCGGCCCGAGGAGTGGCGTAGTTTGCCACCGGTATCCGATATCGTCGTGCTGGTGAAACGCGAATTGCGGGCTTGGGCCGACGCCGCGCAGATCGCCGGCGTGAAGCGGGAGCGCATCGTGCTTGATCCCGGCTTTGGATTTGGAAAAAGCTTTCAGGAAAATTATCCGCTACTCAAACGGTTCGACGAGTTGCATGAACTGCGCTATCCATTGCTGGCGGGTGTGTCGCGCAAATCGTTTATCGGGCGAGCATTGGCGCGCGACGGAAAAGACGCACCTGTCGCTGAGCGGGTCTATGGCACCGTGGCTGCAGAAACAACGCTAATCCTGAAAGGTGCACACATTATCCGCACTCATGACGTGCGAGCTTGCGCCGACGCCGCGCGCATCGCGGATGTCATCGTTAGCTAGCGGACTCAGCCAGTCATGCCAAACGCGCGACGCTGCTATAATCAAGAATTGCCTTCATGAGCAGAAAGCGTCTAATACGTTCGACTACTGTGCTTTGCGTCCGGCGGGACGGCCACGTGGTCATGGCCGGCGACGGGCAGGTCACTCTCGGCGAAGGCGTGATTAAGCACTCAGCCAAAAAAATTCGCCGCTTATACCAGGACAAGATTCTGGCCGGATTCGCGGGCTCAACCGCGGATGCCTTTTCGCTCTTTAGCCGGTTCGAGGCGAAACTAGAGCAGTATCATGGCAATATCGGACGCGGCGCAGTCGAACTGGCGAAGGATTGGCGGACAGATAAATTCTTGCGGCATTTGGAAGCTCTTCTGCTGGTCTCGGATAAGGAACAGACGTTCCTGCTCAGCGGTCAGGGCGATGTAATCGAACCAGACGGGGGGATTGCCGCTATCGGCAGCGGAGGACCGTACGCGCAAGCGGCCGCGCAGGCGCTCGCGGCACACACGCAACTCTCCGCTCACCAGATCGCCGAAGAGGCCATGAAGATTGCCGGCAACATGTGTATCTATACGAACGATAAAGTGACGATTGAAGAACTGTAATCATTGGTCGTTAGCCGTCGGTCGCTGGTCGTTTGCCGAACCAGTTCAGGCCAAGAACTAACGACCAACGACGAATGACCAACGACTGATTATGGCTATTTACTTACCTGCTACCGTAGACGAAGAACAGATCACTCTCGACGACCTTACACCGCGTGAGATCGTGGCCGAACTGGACAAACATGTCATCGGCCAAAAAGATGCGAAGCGCGCCGTGGCGATTGCGCTGCGCAACCGCATGCGCCGTCAAAAGCTCACTCCTGAGTTAGCCGAAGAAGTCATTCCGAAAAACATAATCATGATTGGGCCCACCGGCGTTGGCAAAACAGAGATTGCCCGCCGTCTGGCCAAGCTGGCTAATTCGCCATTCTTGAAAGTGGAAGCGTCAAAGTTTACCGAAGTTGGATACGTGGGGCGCGACGTTGAGTCGATGATTCGCGATCTGGTAGAGATCGCAATCGAAATGGTGCGCGAAGAAAAGCTGGAAGACGTGGCGGACAAAGCCGAACTCAATGCCGAGGAACGGCTGCTGGATATTCTTTTGCCGCCGACCGCTCCGCCCTCTCGTCCGGCTGAGTCTGCGCAAGCTGGCTTCGTGCTCGAAGGAACAATTTCATCTTCCTCAGGCGATTCGCAAAGCCGCACCCGGGAAAAGCTGCGTCAGCAATTGCGCGAAGGCAAACTGGATGAACGCACGGTTGAAATCGATGTGCGAGAACGCGCGTTTCCGTCGTTCGAAATCATTTCGAATCAGGGCGTCGAGGAGATGGACGTCAACATAAAAGACATGTTGCCTAACATCTTCGGCCAGCGCACGAAAAAGCGGAAGATGAAAGTGAATGAAGCATTTGAATATCTGATTCAGGAAGAAGAGCAGCGGCTGATTGATATGGATCAGGTAACGCGTACCGCCATCGATCGCGTCGAAGATTCAGGCATTATTTTTCTGGATGAAATCGACAAAATCGCCGGCCGCGAAAGCGGCCATGGCCCTGATGTTTCGCGCGAAGGCGTGCAGCGCGACATTCTGCCCATCGTAGAAGGAACTACGGTCAATACCCGTTATGGAATGGTTCGCACCGACCACATTCTATTCGTCGCGGCGGGAGCGTTCCACGTTTCAAAACCAAGCGATCTGATTCCAGAACTCCAAGGGCGATTCCCTATTCGCGTGGAATTGCAGTCGCTGACGATGGAAGACTTCATCCGCATCCTCACTGAGCCCAAGTCTTCGCTGGTAAAGCAATACACCGCGCTGCTTGAAACTGAAAACGTGAAACTTGAATTCACCAAAGATGCGCTGGAGGAAGTTGCCCGGTTCGCATTTCGAGTGAACGAAGGCACGGAAAATATTGGCGCTCGCCGCTTGCACACGATCATGGAGCGCGTGCTGGATGAAATCAGCTTCGACGCGCCCGACAAAAAAGGCGAACATTTCAAAGTGGACGCAGACTACGTGCGCCACATGCTGGCTGACATCGTGAAGGACCAGGACCTGTCGCGCTATATTCTGTAAAGAAAAAAACTTCCGCAATAGAAACGTCTGCGCCTAAAAAGAACTTCGTTCCAGCTTGTCCAAACTTGGGACGGGTATTGGCACCCATCTACTTCGATACCCTTCGGAACTACAACTCTTCCGAAACACCTCTTTTGCGAGGGCCGTGCTACGGGCTTCTTGCCTAGAGAGACGGGCGCTTGCGCAATAGTCGCAAGACTTTGCAGCGAATCAAGAAATTTGCCGCCGCACGGGCATTTTTTCTTGACTTCACCTAAAACGCAGATAAGATTCTGTCCCGCGCCTATTTCGCTAGGCCAACAGCGAATGTGCGCTGCAATTTGATGTTCAACTCAGGAGGAACCTAGTGAAAAAGACGTTTCTAGCAGCAGTGTTGATAGCGATGCTCGTTCCTGTGGCGCTGGCACAGAATAGCGTGCCTGCTTCTCTGGGCGAAATGATTCAGTCTCGCGGCACTTCGACAGTCATGTCTCCCAATTGGAAACCCGCTTCCCATCCAACCATTCCAACGTATTGCAGCCCCTGTCTGTTCTACACAGGAGACTTCGATTCCAGCAATTCCAACGCTAATGGTCTGGCCAACGAGTCTGACCTGCTAGTGTCGGATTCTCACATCTACACCGCGATTCCGTTCTTTCATCCCCACGGTGCATCAGTAACAGGTCTGTTCGTCAACAGCCTGGACACAGTTGGTGTGGAAGATCCAGCTTCGGATCCTTGGGACATCCGTACCGGCGTCAGCTCTGGTAACGGGGGAACAAGTGTTGCGAGCGGTAACTCAAAGTCAACGGATACGCCGACTGGACGCAGCGGCTTTGGCTTGAACGAGTACACCCACTTGGTCAAGTTCTCAGCTGTAAAACTGACGAAACAAGGCCACTACTGGACCAACGTGACGCCGCAATGCACCAACGCCAACGACAGCAATTGCGACAGCGCACGTTATTTTGAATCGGACGAAGAAGATGATCCGAACCCGATCAACCACGTAGGCACCTGCAAGAACGTCCTCGATGACTCGTTCTGGGAATCGACCAGTTTCGGTATGAACTGGGCGCCAACCTGGGGCAGCACCGGCGGCTGCGGCGGCATCGGTTGCGATTCGTTCTCGACTGGTGTATTAGGGAAGTAAGCTTTGGCACAGCGGCTCGGGCTTCGTTTCTCACATGCCCGATCGGCGAACTTAACCAAACGGGAGAAGCCAGGCTACACCTGCTTCTCCCGTTTTTGATCTCGGTTCAATTGCCAGATCCCCGTCGCGAGTACGCTTGCGAGTCCTGACTGCGAGAGTCGATGTAGTAACATCCCAATTTGTTCCTATTTTTTATTCTTATTCGGAGCCTAAATACTTATGCGTTGCTGTCAATTTGTTGTGATCCTCTTTTGTTCGCTGGGCTTGGCAAGTCTGGATGCGACTGCGCAAGGGAACCAATCAGGCAACGGTTCTGATAGTCGCGCGTCAACTCAGGCGGCTCCCGAACCCCTTATTACACCGGACACTCCGGTAATCACTATGCACGGGCTCTGTCAGAATCAACCGCCGCTCGTGCACCTAGGAGAGACTGCGGCCCCTTACTCGGACAAAACGGCAGCGAATCCCGGCGTAGCATCGTCCAGTGAATGCAAAACCGTCGTGACTCGAAGTGAGTTTGAAAACCTGATTAATGCCATCAACCCCAACGTGCGCGCGGACAAGAGACTTCATTTTGCCGAGGATTATCCAGAGACGCTGTTATACGCGGAGCAGGCTCGCCAACTCGGATTGGACAAGACTCCTGAGTTTCAGGAGTTGGCAAAATTCAGAACGCTGGAGGCACTCTCGCAGCTTTACAAGCACTACATGCAGGCAAAGTCTGCAGAAGTATCAGATGCAGAGGTGGAAAAGTTCTATAAGGAAAACCAGGACAGATTTGAGCTATTTGCTTTGAAGCGAGTTTTTGTTCCCAAGGGAAAACTGCACAGCGATCCTCACGCTGCTGTTGACACCGCTGCCGACGAAGCAGAAATGAAAAAGGTGGCAGAAAAAATCCGGGCCGAACTCTTGGCGGGCGGTGATTTTGACGTCTTGCAAGATAAAGCTTACAAAGCGGCCGGTGATAACGAAAGCGTTCTAGAAACCGACTTGGGTAATAAGTGGAATCGCGACAATCTGCCACCGGGGTATCTGAAGGTTGTCTCGAAGCTGCAACCTGGACAAGTGGCGGACCCTGTCCTGTTTGGCGACGGCTGGTATATTTTTAAACTGATTTCGAAGCAGTTGACCCCGCTCAGCGAAGCAAGAGCGCCGATGCAGGTGTTTACCATTAACGATTTAGTGAAGTCGCTGAAGAAGACCATCAACTCTGATGTCAATCGCGCTTATTTCCAGACCGGTGCGAGCAAGGTCGACGCAATGCAGGGTTCACGCTAGAGCCAGGAAAGCCATGGAGAACGGGTGTCTCGCCCATTCGTGGCCGAGTTCAAAGTAATCGGCCTTCCTGCGTGTAATTGTCGCTGTTGATCAACACGATTGGACCGGCGTGACGCACCGTCCTCCATAACCGCTTTCTCTGGTAGGCTTGTTCTTCCGCCGATGAGGCAATTCCTTTTGAAAGTTTTATTGATGTCTGGCACTGCGGCCCTTGTAGGTTGCGGCGTGCCGGGCGTGCCCAAGCCTCCATCTCTGGACCTTCCCGAGCCCGTAACCGACCTTCGAGCTGTGCGTAAGGGCGACAGCGTTTTTCTTGATTGGACAATTCCAAGCGAAACCACGGATCATCTTCCAGTTCGCGACCTTGGTCCCACCCTTGTTTGTCGAAGTCTGGATGCAGCGATCACTACCTCTACAAACTCTGTTGCCAAGGTTCCTGCCCCGCCACCAGCCGCGCGGAATCATCGGATGACGAAATCCGCGAAGCGTTCTGCGAACATCCCTGCGAGCTACGTCGACAATCTTCCCAGCACAATCCTGGTGAAAAATCCTGCCGCGCGAATTTTCTACGCGCTTTCAGTGCTTAATGAAAATGGTCGCAGCTCTGGGATCTCGAACGTTGTGCAGGTTCCGGCGTTGCCTGCCTTGCCTCCGCCTTCGGAGTTCCGAGCGCAGGTCACGGCAGAAGGAGTTGTCTTAACTTGGACAGCGACCGCGCAAGCGCCAGCGATACCTGGGGTCGAATACTTGTATCGCGTATATCGCAGACCTGACGGTGGGAACGTGGATACGGTCGTTGGAGAACTGCCGCTGTTACCATCCGTAGCTACGCAAATGCTGGACCGCAGCTTCGAATGGGAGAAAACATATTTTTATCGCGCAACTGTAGTCACTCGGATTCATGAAGCTGGAAAAGCTGAAAGCCAATTCGAAGGCACCGATACTCCCGCTGAAAAAGTATTCACGCATGATGTATTTCCACCCGCTGTGCCTTCCGGTTTGCAGGCCGTATTCTCGGGAGCCGGGCGGGAACCTTTCATTGATTTGATTTGGGGTCCGAACGTCGAAGCTGATCTCGCCGGGTACAATATCTATCGCCGTGAATCGACTGGTGAACCTGTAAAACTCAATTCCGAACCGGTGAAGACTCCGGCGTTTCGTGATATGAAGGTAAATCCAGGAAAGACATATTTCTACTCTGTTTCAGCGGTCGATGTGCGTGGCAACGAAAGTGCACGCTCGCAAGAGACGAGTGAAGCCGTACCATGAAGAGCGATTGCGGCACCCCAAGGCAGTATCAACTTGCTGGCGCACTACAAACTGAGGTCTTATGAAATATTGCGCGTTCGAATTAAACGGTCAATCGCACTACGGCTTGGTTGAAACCGTCGCTGGAGTAGAACAGATCACGCGACTGTTACTCAAACCACCGGAACAAGATGGCGGTGATATTGAAGACCTGCCTTCCAGGCGTATGGACCATCTTGCCTTGGCTGAGGCGAACCTGCTTGTCCCGGTTCGACCGTCGAAGATCGTTTGCGTAGGGCGCAACTACCGCGAGCACGCTGCCGAACTGCAACATGAAGTGCCGACGGAGCCGCTGCTGTTCTTCAAACCTCCATCTTCCCTGCTCGCTCCGGCAGGCGCTATCCGCCGGCCCAAGCTCTCGGAACGCGTGGACTACGAAGGCGAACTGGGAGTCGTGATTGGCAAGAAATGTTTCAAACTAGGCGCGGATGAGGATGTGCGTCCGTACATTCTCGGCTGTACGTGTGTCAACGATGTCACGGCGCGTGACTGGCAGAACAAAGACGACCAGTGGGCTCGCGCCAAGGGCTTCGACAGTTCTTGTCCGGTCGGACCGCTGGTCACGGATGAAATTAATCCGTGGGCAGGAGTCGGCGTTGAAACTAAAGTGAACGGGGATGTGCGCCAGCAAGGCAATACGCGTGATTTCATTTTTTCGCTCGACGTAATCATTCGCTACATCGCCGAAGTGATGACTCTATGCCCCGGAGATCTGATTGCGACTGGCACCCCCAAAGGCGTGGGCCCGGTGGTTGCGGGAGATGTGATTGAGATCAACGTGGAAGGTGTGGGAACTCTACGCAATCCGGTAGTCGACGAATAGATGTTTTGCGAGACTCACTTTTTCACCCGCACGTGCACTGCGGTCCCCTCCGGGAGCTTTCCATCTAATAGTTCGACCTTTCCGTCGCGGACTATTCCGTTAAATTCTTCTTTGGCTTCATAGACACCTTTCGCCTCAGACACGGGCGAGGGCGCCCGCGCCACACGTCCCATGCCCTTATCCATGGCGGCATTGGCCAGGCGGTCGGCTTCTTCGTTGTGCCCGCGCAGAACGTGGCCGATAGAAAACCAGCCGAGTTGGGCGATCAACTCTTTGGCGCGTCCGTGAAGATCCCGCAGCGCTAGATTGTTCACTTTGTAGATGCCTTTGATTTGCCGTACCAGCAATTCCGAATCACTGATCACTTTGAGCGCCTTGTGGTCGTTGGCTACGGCATACTCGAGCGCGGCGATCAATCCCTGATACTCGGCAAAATTGTTGGTCTGGTGGCCGAGATATTCGCTGAGCGCTGCAATTTTTTTTCGCGATTCGTCCTGGATGAGAACCCCATAACCCGCCGGGCCGGGGTTGCCGCGTGCACCGCCATCGATGAAGGCGACAAGATAATGCTCGGGAGGATTTTCGTGCACGCTGAAAAGTTCTCCGCTGGCGCGCGATGAGGAATGTGATGGCATGGCGAAAGTTTACACCGCGCCCGAGGGAACGGGCGAGACGCCCTCCTCCGTGTTTATTTATTTTAAGTACTGATCGAACCATCCGGTCAGGCGGTCGATTACATCGCGCCGGTGTTCAGGCTGCAGGAATTCATGGCCTTCGCCCGGATAGATCACAAGTTGCGTCTTCACCCCAAGCGTCTTGAGTGCCCAAAAGAATTCTCGCGACTGCGGCGTGGGGCATTCCCCATCGTACTGGCCGACCAGCACCAGCGTAGGCGTTTTGACATTTTTTATGAAGGTAATGGGCGCGCTCTTCGCATATACAGCTGGATCGTCGTATACGGTAGCGCCAAAATACGGAGGCATCCACTCATCAATATCGTTTTGCCCGTAGTAGCTTTGCCAATTGACGATGCCTGCGCCCGCGACCGCGGCGCGAAACCGATTGGTCTGGGTCACCGCCCACATCGTCATGTAGCCGCCATAACTCCAGCCGGTAATGCCGATGCGATTGTTGTCCACGGGCAGAGTTTTCACCACCTCATCAACGCCTGCCAAAATGTCTTTGAAATCTCCGTAGCCAAAATCTTTAACGTTGGCCGTGGTGAATTTCTCTCCTTGACCGAAACTGCCGCGCGGATTGGGAAAAAGCACAAAGTATCCATGCGTGGAAAGATCATAGATGTTGAAAAATGGCTCAGGCCAACCCATGTGAGCAACTCCGGCCGGGCCGCCGTGCACAACCACCACCATGGGATAGCGTTTGCCGGCATCGTAATCCGTCGGATACATTAGCCAACCTTGAATCTTCAGGTCACCATTCGACCAATGCACGCTTTTCAATTGACCCCAGGTCGGATGTACGTTGTCGTTGATGCGAGTAACTTGTTTCCACTCGCCAACCGATCCTGCCCATATTTCCGGCGGGTGGGCCGCTGAATTTCGGATCACAGCAGAAGTTTGGCGATTGGCAGAGAAAGAAACGGTCGGCCCGCTCTGATTATCGGCGGCAATGACATCCGGCCCCGCCCACTGCGAAGAGATTTTTCCATTTGCAAGATCGCTTGTTGCAAGTGCTGCCTGGCCATCGATGTTTTCTGTGAACAGAATCTCGCTCGGCGATTTCCAATATAACCACGATGGAGACGCTGCAATTCCAGGAGTGACGTTGCGGGCCTCGCCTCCCGACGAGGGCACGGTAAAAATGTCGCCGCCGATCGATCCTTCATCGCTCATTAACCCGCCGATGAACGCGATCATCTTTCCGTCGGGGGACCAGCGTGGCACCGCAATCTGTAACGAAGGTTTATAAATCGACTTGAGTTGTGCGCCTTCCGCATTCAGCGTGTACAGTTGGGCCACATACCAATTCGAATCACCCGCGCCGTGTGCGGCAATTGCCGCGAAATTCTTGCCATCTGGCGACCAGTCATACTGGTACACGTACATGTTCGCCGGGGAAATTTGTTGGACCTTGCCGGAAGCGAGATCCACGAGAGTCAGGCGTTGTTCATAAATTTTCGCGTCGATCACGCCCGTTTCAGGGACCATGGGCATCAAGGGACCTGCGACCCGTGGCGCATTTTCCGTGAATAGAAATGCGAGAGTCTTTTCGTTTGGAGACCACGCTGGATCAGTCAGATATCCCTTGAGGCTGGTCAATTTGCGCGCACTACCGCCGTCGACGTTCACGACGTAAAAGTTCGATTGCCCGCCGCCCTCGATGTCAGAGAGAAAAGCCAGATGTTTGCTATCGGGCGACCACGCAATGGTTCCCTCGCCGGCAACCTGGTTATCTGCGCCAGCGCTAATCCGTTTCGGTTTGGAGTTGAGAGATTTTAACTCCTGAACGAAGATTGTCGTGCCTCCGGTCGCTTCTCCGGATTCGTTCACTGCCTCCTGCACCCAGGCGACGCGATTTCCATCCGGCGAAATCGCCACCTGATCGAAGTTCTGTGCAACTGGATTGGCACCCTGCGCGTGAGCCCCAACAACTGCAAAACAAGCCGTGAACAAAGTGACCAGGACCACTAACCTTTCCCAACTCCAACGCGTAACTTTCATTTGAGTTTTTCCTCGGACACGGTTTTTCCTAGAAAATGACGAACACGTATAAGAACACGAGCATCTCGCGATTGATATGAGAGTATTTTGAGGGTACGGTATCAAATAATTACGTCCTTAGCGGGCCGACGGGGGCTAGCGTGCGCAGGACGAATTGCGTAGCCGATCCGAAACATGAACGTCGGCTGCCACGTGGCATCATGCGTGAGTTCGGCTAACTCAGCCGAGGCCCGCGGTTCCTGATTTCGCAACCGCTCATGATCGATGAGCTCCACGGCTTCGTTTATCGGTCGAGCCGCGACTCCCCGGCTCGTCAGTAGCAGGTGCGCTCGCTGCCAGATCCGCCCCGCGCGAAGGCTCTGCTCCTGGTCGTAACGATCGCGAACCGCGATGAGACCAAATACCGGCGTAGCTCGCAGCAGATCTGCATACGGATCTCCATTGCCGCGCGGAGCAAACTTCTTCAACAGTCGCTTTGGCGTGAACTTGATAATGGCAGTAGTCACAGGCGGCAAGCCAAATGCGTCAAGGGTTAGGCCATCGCGGTACTTCTGAATGTCGCTCCAGTTCCATCGTATCCATTGCTCGCTGCCGCGCTCCACATCCGGGTCCGCATATACTTCGTTGTTGGCTTTGGCGACTAGATCGACGATGCGGCTTCGGTCTGCTTCCGAACTAAACAAAAAAATCTTTACCTCCGGTTCCTCGCCAGTCAAAGCTGTCAGCGCATCCGTCACCTCGGCCGGAACGGGCTTCAAATCGTACGGAGCACGATTAGTATGGCGACGAGGAATCGCATCGTAAAGTTCGCTCACTTGACGATTGCCGGGCGAAAGGTCAACGTGGGCGACCAATTCGGGCTGAGGGTTAGAAGGAATTGCCTGAAGTTTCCCCGGAAGTAGCGTGGCTGTTGCTTTGTAACCGTTAGCGGTTGCGGCCAGCATAAGATTTTCCAGCGCGCAGCCCAACCCGATATGCTGTTCCCTCAAGTACGGATCAAGAGCTCCCGGGAATCGCCGGGTGTCAGCATACAACTCTATTTGTGTATCCGTCACCTTGAAGAG
>DASYOD010000056.1:0-3535 GCA_036008085.1 Terriglobales bacterium | reverse complement strand
GAAGAAATTCTCCAAGATGCCGGTGTACGAAAAGTCTCTGGACGACATTTTTGGTGTGGTCCACGCGCAGGACCTGCTGCATATCGCCGATCAGGATTTGCCGAAGCGAAAAGTGCGCGAGTTGGTGCGCCCGGTGCTCTTTATGCCCGAGACAAAAGCCGGTTCTGAGTTGCTGCGCGAAATGCGGCAGAAGGGCCAGCCGCTGGCCGTGATCATCGATGAGCACGGCTCAGTGGCAGGAATCGCGACGGTGGAAGACCTCGTCGAAGAAATCGTCGGTGAAAGATGGAATGGCGGCAAAGCGCCCGCGCCTGACGTCGTGCGCGAAGCCGACGGAGGGCTGGTCATGCGCGGCAGCATGGCTATTCGCGAGGTTGAGGAATTGCTGGGCGTAAACTTCGGCAAAGACGCGGATGAGACGGTTACAACAATTGCAGGATTGCTCAGCCATGTTTCAGGCAAAGTGCCCGCGCCCGGCGACAAAGTCGATCTGGAAGGCTACCGCTTCGAAGTATTGGAAGCGAACCAAAGAAAAGTGCTACGGCTCAGGATTCGAAAACGTGTGGCGGCAGCACCTGCAAAAGCGCCTTCGTAAATCGCCAGCAGCTTTTTCTGTATTGAAACATTTGTTTCTCCCTGTAGGTTTTCCTTGCCTGACGCGATACTATGCGTGTGCTCGAACGATCGTGCTTGAAATGGATGGCCGGAGCTCCGGCGGGGGATAGTAGGATGAGAGGAAACCGGATTGTGCATCGAATGATTCTGCTTGCAGCATTCTGCTTGTGCACCACAGCCAATCGAAGTCTGGCTCAAGAGGCTGCCACACCGGCCACTCCAGTGCCCGACATGCGCTGGGCAGTGAAAATACCGATGCGCGATGGCGTAACGCTCAACGCGACGGTGTTTCAGCCTCACGCGCAAAAGGATCCACTGCCTGTTATTTTCACTTTCACTCCGTACATCGGCGACAGCTACACGGACCGCGCGATGTATTTTGCACAGCATGGCTATGTTTACGCGCTAGTGGATGTGCGCGGCCGCGGCAATTCCGGCGGAGCCTTCGAGCCGTTCGTGAATGAAGGAAAAGACGGCTATGACATCGTTGAGTGGCTCGCGAAGCAATCGTATTGCAATGGGAAAGTGACGATGTGGGGCGGCTCTTATGCTGGATTTGATCAATGGACGGTCCTCAAAGAGTTTCCGCCCCATCTCGCAACCATTGTCCCCGCTGCTGCGGCCCATCCCGGAGTCGATTTCCCGTTTCAGTACAATATTTTCGCGACGTACGTCGAGCAGTGGCTCACGTTTACCAGCGGAGTCACCAGCAACGCAAACCTCTTTGGCGCCGCTGCTTTTTGGGGAGCGAAGTCTCGTGAATACTACGATGGGCATTTGGCGTTTAAAGAATTCGATCACGTCGCGGGGAATCCATCCGCCGTCTTTCAGAAGTGGGTGCAGCATCCAATTCCGGACGCTTACTACGACGCGATGGTGCCGACTCCGGAAGAATACAAGCGCATCCAGTTTCCGATCCTGACGATCACCGGCCATTACGATGGCGATCAGCCCGGCGCCTTTACGTACTACAAGCGCGACATGGAGTACGGGACCGCAGAGGCAAAACAAAATCATTATTTAATTATTGGCCCGTGGGATCATGCAGGGACAAGGACTCCTCGGCGCGAAGTCGCCGGTCTGAAGTTCGGCGAAGCCAGCGTTTTGGATTTGAACAAGTTGCACAGCGAGTGGTACGGCTGGACGATGAAGAGCGGCAAGAAGCCCGAGTTTCTGAAGAAGCGCGTGGCGTACTACGTTGTGGGAGCCGGCGCAGAGAATTGGAAGTACGCGGACAGTTTGGAAAGCATCTCTAACGAGAAGCGCACGCTCTATCTTGATTCGAACGGAAAAGCCGATAGCGTGTTTCAGTCCGGGGTTCTCGCGGAGAAGCCCGCTGCAGGTACAAGCATAGATAAATGGACGTACGATCCGCTAGATACTCGGCCGGGGGATGCGGAACTCGACGACGATCCGGCTGGCCTAACCTCGCAGCGGGCGGTGTTGAACACTTACGGAAACGGGGCGATATATCACAGCGAACTCTTTGGCGAGGCCACCGAGATAACTGGCTTCTTGAAATTGAGCGTGTGGCTGGCGATGGATGTGCCTGACACGGATCTGGAAGCAGCTGTGTACGAGATATTGCCCAGCGGCGATTCTGTTTATCTGACCGGGGCAACCATGCGCGCGCGTTATCGCGAATCGCTGCGGCAAGAAAAGCTTGTCACTCCCGGTAAAACCGAGAAGTACGTCTTCGACAATTTTACATTTTTCTCCAGGCGGATCGCGAAGGGAAGCCGTTTGCGGCTCATCGTGCATTGCCCGAACAGCCCGGGCGCAGAGAAGAACTACAACAGCGGTGGAGTTGTGGCCCTTGAAACCGCAAAGGATGCGAAGACGGCGCACGTCACTTTGATCCATGATGCGGAACACCAGAGCACGCTGGAGTTGCCAGTGGTAAAGTAGCAGGATGCCAAAAAGAAGACGTATCGCAGAGACCGCAGAGGCTGTGGAGATCATAGAGACCACAGAGAAGAGCGGAGGAGTGGAAGAAAAGAACGGGCGCAAGGAAAAGTATCGTTCAGGTTTCGTCGCAATCGTGGGCCGGCCCAACGCGGGGAAATCCACCCTCCTGAACCGCCTGGTCGGGCAAAAGGTCGCGATTGTCACTTCGAAGCCGCAGACAACGCGCAACCGCATCCAGGGCATCGTAACCCGCCCCGAGGGGCAAATCGTTTTTATCGATACGCCGGGGCTGCACTCGCCGGACTCGGCGCTCGGGCGTCAAATGATGCATGAAGTGGCTGCCGCCCTCGAAGGCATCGATGTTCTGCTGCTTATGGTCGATGCCAGTCGTACCCAGCCGCATGCTGACGACTTCCTCCTCGATCGCGCCAGGCGATTCCGCGGAAAGACCATCCTGGCTTTTAACAAAGTTGACGGTCTTCCGAAGGAAAAACTGCTGCCCCTTATCGAGGCTTACCACAAAGCATTCGAATTTGCCGCCATCGTGCCAATCTCAGCTCTAAAGGGCAACGGCTGCGACGAGCTGCTTAACGAGATTCTGCGATTGCTCCCAGAGGGGGAGCCGTTCTTTCCGGAAGATCAGGTCACCGACCAGCCGGAGCGCTTCCTGGCGGCGGAAATCGTGCGAGAAAAAGCAATTCAGTCCATGTATCACGAAGTGCCTTACGCGCTCTCGGTGAAAGTCGAGAAGTATGAAGATCTTCCCAAATTGCTGCGGATCGAAGCGACCATGAATGTCGAGCGAGACTCGCAGAAGAAGATTCTCATTGGGCGCAAAGGCGAGATGCTCAAGAAAATCGGCACGCAAGCACGCAAGGAGCTCGAAGAGCTACTGGATAAAAAGATTTACCTGGGGCTGTTCGTCAAAGTTGTTCCGGACTGGCGCGAAAATCCGCAACGCGTGCGTGAACTCGATTGGCACGCGCAGCTCGAAGCGTTGGAGAAGAGCGCT
>DASYOD010000055.1:0-34322 GCA_036008085.1 Terriglobales bacterium | reverse complement strand
CGCGATGGACTGTTGGCACAGATGGCGGCGGAATACGATCGCACCACACGATCGGGGAAACAGATTGAATCTGAACGATGGGATTCGATCCGCGCCGCCGTGGCGCATTATCGCGTGGACATGCGACACGCCATGAATGTGCGTGCCTCAGCCATGCATCTTTTTGCCGCGCTAAAATCCGTTCACTCTTTACCCCTGGAGTATCAGGAATGGCTCTCTGCAGCTGCCATGTTGTACGAAGTCGGCGATTACGTAAACCGTAACGGACGGCATCGACATACTTACTACATCATTTCCCACTCGGAAATTCTGGGCTACACTCCGGAACAGAGGCGGATTATCGCCGCTATCGCGCGCTATCTGGGAAAATCACGACCCACGCCCGGCGATGCGCCCATCAAAGCACTATCCAGCGTGGATCAGGAATGCGTCCTCAAGGCTTCCCTGCTGCTGCGGTTAGCACGCGCCTTGAACCTCAGCCGTACCGCGGCCGTACGAACCGTTCGTGTCCGCGTACATGAAGGCGAAGTTAAATTGACTCTGGTTACTAAGCAACGAAGTAGCGTCGACCTCGAACTGTGGGCGGTCGAGAAAGAAAAGAACTACTTTCGGGAGGTCTTCGGGCGCGAGCTTTCAGCAGCGGCGGAGTAAAGCGATCGGAGAACCTTGGGCGTAAAGCTCCAATTTAGAAGCGCATTGTTACGGCCCATTTCCACTTTCGCCACTGCTCCCTTTTTCAAATCAGTACCCGCTTCGCATCCGTTCTCGCTGATGGCACGTCCCAGAAATTCGCTGAGATTAGGATTGTGTCCAACCACCATTATTGTTTCTTGCTTGGCATATTTTTCCAGCAACTTGCGAAAATCCGCGAACGAAGCACCCGGCCGTAGCGCATCCTCAAACAGCAACTTGCCCTCGTAACTGAGCTCATTGCCCACCAGAGACGCGGTCTGCGCGGCCCGCTTCAGCGGACTTGAAATAATCACGTCCACCTGAACATCCAATGCAGCCAGCGCCCGCCCTACGATGCCACACTGCTCGATACCCTCCTTGTCGAGAGCGCGCTTTTCATCCTTCTTCAGGTTAGCCAGTGGCTTACCGGCGTTGGCGTGACGCAGAAAGTAAATGATCATGCGGCGTTATCGCTCCTTCTTGATCGCTGTTCTTCTCGCCCTCGGACTCTGCGGTTCTGGAATCGCTTCTAAAACTTGTTTGCCTTCGGCCAGGCTGATCAGGAAATCCTGAGCAGCAAAGCCTCCCGCAGGCGATTTACGCTTGCCCTGCGCCTGCCAGGCGCGAACATAGCTGCCGTCTTTTTGCAAAATTCGCGCCTTGATATTGTCTGCCAAGTACGACTCCAGAATCTCATGGCGTACGCGCTCCCGCAATAACGCATCCTTGACCGGGAAAATCACTTCTACGCGTTCGTAGAGGTTGCGCGGCATCCAATCCGCACTTCCCACATAAACTTCTTCTTCTCCGCCATTGGCGAAATAAAAAATGCGGCTGTGCTCCAGGAATCGGCCGACGATGCTTCGCACCCGGATATTGTCGCTCACGCCGCGTACCCCCGGCCGGAGAGCGCACATGCCGCGGACAATCAGATCAATTTTCACTCCCGCCTGCGAGGCCCGGTACAAAGCCATAATGATGTTTTTGTCCAGAAGAGCGTTCATCTTGGCAATGATGTGCGCCGGGCGGCCATGACGGGCGTGCTCCGCTTCGCGGGCAATAAGCGCAAGGCAATGTTCCGCCAGATCAAGCGGAGCGACCATCAGCGGCTCGTAGCTGGGGTGCTCTGCATAAGCAGTAAGAAAACTGAAAACATCGTGAACTGCGGCGGTGATTTGTGGGTCTGCTGTCAGCAAACTAACGTCGGTATAAATGCGAGCCGTGGTGGTGTTGTAGTTGCCCGTGCCCAGATGGGCATAACGCCGCATGACGCCATCGGGATCCTGGCGTACCAGCAGCGAGAGTTTGCAATGAGTTTTGAGCCCCACCAGACCGTGAAAGACTTGAACTCCCGCGTCCTCCAAATCCCGCGCCCATCGGATGTTCGAAGCTTCGTCAAAGCGCGCTTTGAGTTCCACCACAGCCGTAACTTCTTTTTTGGAAGCCGCCGACATCAGCGCAGGAACAATCAGTGAATGTTCGCTGGTGCGATACAGCGTTTGCTTCATGGAGAGCACGCGCGGATCTTCGGCAGCAGCTTCAATAAACGAAACTACCGCGTCAAAAGAATCGAACGGATGGTGAAGCAAAACGTCGTGCCGGCGCAGCTCTTCGAAGAGGTCTTGCGATTTCGCAGTGAGCCGAAGTTCACGCGGTAAAAAAGGCTTGAACTTCAGCTCGGGGTGCTCGGTTTGTTCGTAAATATTGAACAAACGGGAGAGATTTACCGGACCATTGACGGAAAAGACCTGCCACGATTCCAGTTCGAAGTTCGTTCGCAAGCGTTCGATTATTTCAGGATCAGCTTCGGATTCGATTTCCAGCCGGACAGCATCGCCTTTGCGCCGATTGTGCAATTCTGTGCGCACGGACTCCAGCAAATTGCGCGATTCTTCCTCGGCCAAATAAAGATTGCTGTTACGCGTAACCCGAAACGCCGCGGAAGAAACTATGTCGTAACCGTGATACATCTGGGCAGCATGGTGAGCGACCAGATCGGCGAGGAAGATGAAATCATCGGATGCTTCGGAAGGCAAACGGATCAACCGTGGCAATGCGCGCGGCACCGTTATCACTCCGATATAAGTCATCGACGAACGCCGCCGACGGCGCAGCAGAAAAGCGACGCACAGGGCCTTGTTGATCACGCGCGGAAACGGATGCGCAGGATCCACTGTGACTGGCGTCAGCAGCAGGTCGAGTTCCCGCTCGCAGAACTCGTCGACGAACGCCCGGGCCTTGGCGTCCAGTTCATGCAAACCGAGCACGCGAATACCATTTTCACCCAGCATGGGGCGCAGCTTTTCATTCCAGCAGCGGTATTGGTCGTCCACAAATTCATGCGTTTCCTGAGAGACCAGGTCGCGCTCTTGCAGAAGTGTTAGCCCGTCCGGCCCGGCTTCCGTGTATCCATCTTCGATTTGTTGTACAAGGCCGGCTACTCGAACTTCGAAGAATTCATCCAGATTGCTGGCAGTGATGGAAAGAAACTTGACCCGCTCCAGAATCGGATTCTTTTCATCCTGCGCTTCTTCCAGCACCCGGCGATTGAACGCCAACCACGAAGCTTCGCGGTTGATGTAGTAAGCCGGATTATCAAGTGACGCGCGAACCATAAATTATGACGATACAAATCGGATACTTAAGTCTCGCCCGCGGTTTCAGTTCTGTGAGGAGGACTCTGGAGCTTTCTGCACATTCACGGCCGCTGTTCATTCGTGCTCACGAACTACCTGCCGGCCAACGCAGCAATATACAACTGTCATCAGTATAAGACATGGGTTGAGGGATGTCGTTTACAAAAAAAGAAGCGCCAGTTGTGATTGGCGCCCCAGGTTTAATCGACTTGCTGCTGAGTTATCGAACCTGTTTGATCTCGGCCTTAACTTTGCTGACCACGCTTTCAGGAAGTGGAGCGTACGTTAAATCCGCTGTCATTTTCTGTCCGTCATCCACCATCCAATTCAGGAAGTCCGCAATAATTTTGCCTTTGGCGGCGTCTTTTGATTGGGCTGGAATCAACAACCAGGTAAAGCTCGAAATCGGATAAGCGTCTTTTCCCGGAGCATTGGTGATGGAGACTCGGAAGTCAGCCGGCATATTTTTGACCGATGCGGCTGCGGCGGTAACGCTTTCCAAACTCGCCTTCACAAAATTTCCCGCCGCATTTTTCACTGTCCCATAGGGAATCTTATTCTGAACCGCATAAATCAGTTCGATGTATCCAATGGAACCTTGCATCTGTCGGATCATGCCGGCAACACCCTCATTCCCTTTTCCGCCCAAGCCAACCGGCCATTTGACCGACGTCCCTTTACCCACCTGACCCTGCCAGTCTGAACTCACCTTTGAGAGATAATCAGTAAAAATGTACGTCGTACCGCTGCCGTCCGAGCGATGTATCACAACGATCGACTCGTCTTTGGGAAATGTGACCCCAGGATTCGCGCTGGCGATTGCCTTGTCATTCCAGTTCGTAATGCGGCCCATGAAGATCCCTGCCAACAACTCTGGTGTAAACTTTAGCTCCCCGCTGATGCCGGAAACGTTATAGGCAGGAACCACCGCGCCCAACACCGTGGGGACGTGAAGAATCTTTGTCTTGGCTTGAGACAACTGCTCGTCAGTCATGGGGCCATCGCTGGCACCAAAATCGACTGTCCCAGCCAATACTTGACGGATACCGCCTCCACTTCCGATGGACTGATAATTGAACTGAATATCGGGATGCGCGTCGTGATACTTACTGAACCACTTCGAATACATGGGGTACGGAAAGGTTGCGCCAGCTCCATTCAATGTGGTTTGCGCAAAAGCAGGGAGACAAAAGGCAAGACACAAAAGCGCGATGCGACGAATCACGCGATGATTCCTCCTCAGAGATTTAATCCACCTTAGGCTGCGCGTTGATTGTTACAGAGTGGTTACAGAATTGTAAATTTCCCATAAATCGCAAAGAAAACCTTGGACTTACGATCAGTTGCCCGGTCGAGTATCGAGACGCGCAATTTCCTGCTCGAAAAGAGGGTTTTGAGGGAACTGATCGCGCAACGAAACCAGAAGCTGGCGAGCTCGCGATTTGTCCTTATCCCTGACGTAAGCAATAGCCAGCAGGATGCGGGCAAAGGGCGCGAGATAGCGGCCGCGTTCGGCGGTCAATTGCAAGTCGACGATTCCCTTTTGTTTGTCGCCACTGATGCCACCTAACCGCACCAGCCAGCGCACAGGTGCTGCCATGCTGCCAATAATGTATTGGCTCACGCCTGTGGCAAGGTGGGCGTCATAACAATCGGGGTCTACCGTCATCAATTGTTGGGACCATGCCGTCGCCTCTTTCGTGTAACGCAGTGAGGCAAGGTTGCGCTTCTCAATCAGGCCCGCATAGTCCGCCTTTAGACCAGACGAAATCGTAAGCGCAAACAAGGCGTCCCGGTCTTTCGGGAACTTCTCCAGACGCGCATGGGCAAGTTTGTCCGCCTGATCAAGAGCCGCATAGAACCGATCGCGCACGCCAGAATCAGGCGTAAGTTCTTTGCGGGCCGCGAATGTCTTGTCATCCGCGTAGAACTGAGCTGCCAGCACACCTAGGCGATTGAATTCCGAGAAAAGATACCCGGCGGCATCGCATGCGGGACCCATCGGGTCATCGGGATGTTGTCGCTGCCAGGATCCGAATAACTCATGGGCCGGAGTGAATTCCAGGTTATAAAGCAGGCTGAATCCCTGATCGAGGGAAATTGCGCTCGCGACGCTGTCGACCGCTGGGGCGGAGCGACATACCAAAAGTACCGCCAGTGTGCCAAATAGCGTCGTTCGCAAAGCCCGGTTTCTAAGTCCAAAACCCATATTTCGTGCCTTCTTTCAGCAGTTAGATGCCAGCCAGCAATGGGCAATTGTCAGATTTGCAAAAAGATTGTAAAACGCCGCTCTCGTTTGACGCACCCTCACCGCTTTGTTAGGTTGGAGGGTTTCCCTGTCCTTTTAAGTTACGCCTGTTAACCGCTCGCATTAGAAAGAGAATTCTCATGGCACCAAAATTTCGAGGAGTGGATTTTATCGGGTTCGATGCGCTGCTCAACGATGATGAACGGCTGGTCCGCGATACCTCGCGCCAATTCATCGAAGACAATATCATTCCCATTATCGAAGAGTGTAACCGCGCCGGACGCTTCCCACGCGAACTCGTGAAGCCGATGGCAGACCTGGGCTTTTATGGCGCGAGCCTGAAAGGCTACGGATGCGCGGGAATGTCGAATGTCGAATACGGTCTGGTGATGCAGGAGTTGGAACGTGGCGATTCAGGCATTCGTTCATTTGTGAGCGTGCAATCCGCATTGGTCATGTATCCGATTTACGCGTTTGGCAGCGAAGAGCAAAAACAAACCTGGCTGCCGCCTCTGCAGAAAGGCGAGAAGCTCGGCTGCTTCGGACTCACCGAGCCCGACTTTGGCTCCAACCCCCGCGGCATGCGCACACGGGCGCGTAAAGTCGGGAAAGAATACGTGCTTAACGGCGAAAAGATGTGGATCACTTCCGGCTCGATTGCCGATATCGCGGTGATCTGGGCCAAGGTGGAAAATGAAGATAACAAAGTCCGCGGATTTCTGGTGGAGACCGACCGCCCCGGTTTCCACGCCGAAGACATCCACGGCAAGTGGTCGCTGCGTGCCTCGGTCACATCGGGACTGTCAATGCAAGACGTGCACATCCCCGAGTCGAATATTCTGCCAGAAAGCGGCGGCTTGAAATCGCCGCTTATGTGCCTCAATCAGGCTCGCTATGGAATCGCATGGGGAGGCATCGGTGCAGCCATGGCCTGCTACGACTGTGCCCTGCAGTACGCGCAGTTGCGTAAACAATTTCACGATAAGCCCATCGCGTCGCATCAGCTGGTACAGGAAAAATTAACCTGGATGATCAACGAAATCACCAAGGGCCAGTTGCTCGTATTGCAGGTAGGCCGGCTCAAAGATCAAGACAAAGCCGGATTCCAGCACATTTCCATGGCCAAGCGAAACAATGTTTGGATGGCGCTGGAGTGCGCACGCATGGGACGCGACATTCTCGGTGCAAACGGCGTGGCCGACGAGTACCCGCTCATGCGCCACATGATGAACCTGGAATCAGTGAAGACTTACGAGGGAACGCACGATATCCACACATTGATCATCGGGCAAAGCGTGACCGGGATTGACGCGTTCTGAGTTTCAGAGCCCTCGCGCTAAACCCCGTTTCCACGGCTGCGAATCAGCGATAGAAATTCCGTTCTGGTCTCCTGCTCATTGCGGAAACAGCCAAGCATGGACGAAGTCACCGCCGCCGAATGCTGTTTCTCCACGCCACGCATCATCATGCAGAGATGGCGCGCCTCGATTACTACACCCACGCCTTGCGGCTCGATTGCTTTCTGAATTGTCTCTGCGATCTGAGTTGTGAGCCGTTCCTGGATTTGCAATCGCCGCGAGAAAATCTCGATCAGCCGGGGAATTTTGCTCAAACCAATTACTTTGCCATTCGGAATGTAGGCCACATGCACCTTGCCGAAAAAAGGAAGAATGTGGTGTTCACACAGACTGAACATCTCCACGTCTTTGACGATCACCATTTCGTCGTAAGTCACGGTGAATAACGCTTTCTTGAGCATCGCTTCGGCGTCTTCTTTGTAACCCTTGGTCAGGTGTTCGTAGGCGCGGTGTACTCGGTTGGGCGTGCGCACCAAACCTTCTCGCGTCGGATCTTCCCCGAGGCGCACGATCATCTCGCGCACCAGGTCTTCAAAGCTGGCTCCCGTCAACGTCGCACTTTCAACCGATGGCGTCATGGTCTCCTGATTTCAAGATTGAATAACTATGTAATCTTGTCATCCTGAGCGTAGCGAAGGATCTGTGCACTGGCACGCTGCAGTAATGCGGAGATCCTTCGCTTCGCTCAGGATGACAACTCATTAACTAATTACACAATTACCCGATTACTCAATTGGTTGATTCTCTCCCCAGTATTCAAACGAGTTCATCATGGTCTCTTCGAACCGTACTCTTTGCAGATGAGCGTGCCTGAAACCACGCTGCAAAATATCGTAGATAGCAATACACAGGTTTTCCGTGGTAGGCACATTTTCCGCAAACTCTGGCAGCGTATTCAGGTTCTGCAGATCGAAGCGTTCCAGTATCTCGCTGTGCACAAAACCATCCAGATCAGTGAGATTACAAACCATGCCCGTACTCTGATCGACTGGCCCGCTGACCGTGACTTCGAGCGTGTAGTTATGTCCATGACCATACGGATTGTTGCACTTCCCGTAGATCGCGGCATTTTCGCCTTCCGACATACCGTCGCTATGCAGACGATGCGAAGCCGAAAACATATACCGGCGGCTCAGGTATGCCTTCATGCCTCTCCGTAGAAATCGACGAAAAGTTCAGGTGTCTCGTAGACCCGCACCCGATGCAGCTGCGCAGCCTGCAATTTCGGCGCAAGCCGTTGCCAGATGACGATTGCTAGATTCTCCGTAGTCGGAATTTTGGTGAAGAACTCGGGGACTTCTTTATTCAAGAATCGATGGTCAAGCGCCTCCAGCACCTCCCGGGTCATTGTCTCCTTCAACTTCCGAAGATCGAGTACAAAACCCGATCGCGGATCCACTTCCCCCTTCACCGTAACTTCGAGTGTATAATTGTGGCCGTGGCCGTTCGGGTTGTTGCACTTTCCGAAGGTGCGCCGATTCTCCTCCGCGGAGAATTCCGGGTTGTGATAATAATGCGAGGCGGAAAACTCAGCTTTACGAGTTAGATAGACCATTCTCAGACCTTAGTTTGGAATTGGATGTTCGCGGTCAGGGACCTCAAGTGCCCGCTTGTAAGTGCGCCTCTCTCGCCTATTGCTTCCTCCAGTGAAAGCGGAATTCAGACTTTTTTCGTAATGGCGCCCTTTCCACGATACAGTTCCCTTCTCATATGCCATTTTTGACCGCAGCAATAAATAAGAAAACAGTGGCAATCCAAATACCGCCAACAAGTTCGCATCCCAGGAAAAATGAGCGCGCCAGATTCGCCGCAAGAAAAACCCGTAGAGAACCATTGCCACGATCAGCGTCATTGCAGCCGGTTGCCATCTGCCATGTGAGCCCGTGGTAACCGCTGCGGCGAGACTGGCGATGATCAGCACGAACTCAGTCACCCGCAAGACCGCCAATCGCACTGGCGAATGAAACAGAAGCACCAGATTCTTAGTCCAACCTTCCTGAAGCTGATCAAAGCTGCGATACATCCGGGTTCGCACAGCATCGCCGCCATAGCGAAAGAAAATTCTGCGGCTTGAAGCCTTCACCGCCCGGGCCAGCGCCACATCCTCGAGTAGGCTCGCTCCCACCGCGCCGTGTCCGCCGACGGCTTCGTATGCCTCACGCGAGATCAGGATGTACTGTCCATTCGCGGCCGCCGCGGGAGACGCAGGATTGTTTACATCAAAAGGACGGTAGCTCGAGGCCAATTCCGCGAAGATCACTGGCATCGCTGCCTTCTCCCAGAAACTGTGAACTTCCTGTTCGGGAGAATAGGAAAGCAACTCTGCTTTCTGCTGATGCGCTTCCGCCATGCTCGCGGCCAGAGCACCAGGAAGATGTACTGTGTCCGCATCTGTAAATAAAAACCACTCTCCTCGCGCTGCTTTGCCGCCCGCTACCAACGCATTATTTTTCCCGCTCCAGCCGCGGCGTAAGGGCCCCGGACTGATCACTCGAACGCCAGGGAATGACTCTGCAATCTCACGCGTGCGGTCGGTCGATCCATCATCGACAACGATTATTTCAAAGCGAATACCAGTCTGGGCGACCAGCGATTGCAGGCACGATCCCAGGCAAGCTTCTTCGTTTCGCGCCGGCACGATCACCGACACCTGAGGCCGCCCCGATACTGAATCTCGCCCCGTCATAGCCTGAATTAGGTATTATAGCTTGGTGCGACGCGCGTGCTTTCTCCTTGCCATCACCACAATTCTGCTGGGCGGCTGCTATCGCGGCTCCCGGCCACCTCGCATCGGCACTCCCGCGCCTGAATTTACTGCCCAGGATGCTGACCACAAGGTCACTCTCAGTGACCTTCACGGCAAGGTTGTAGTCTTGAACTTTTGGGCCACTTGGTGCGCTCCCTGCGTTGAAGAGATGCCGTCGCTGGTCCAGTTACAGGAACGCTTTAAGAACAAAGGTCTAACTGTTCTCGGCATAAGCGTTGATGTCGATGGGGATGCTTATCACAAATTCCTCAAAGACTATAAGATCGACTTCCCTACCGTCCGCGACCCTGACCAAAAGACGAGTAATCTCTACGGCAGTTTTAAGTGGCCGGAGACTTATGTTATCGATCGCAATGGCATTGTGCGCCGCAAGTTTATTGGAGCGGTGGAGTGGGGCCAACCGGAGATCGTCGATTTCCTGAGCAAGCTTTAGCTCAGAAAGAAATCAAGAAATTGCCCTTCTGAGATCATTCCAACCATAGCCCGACGGGTGTACAATTCCGCTTCCAAATAGTTATGGCGGTGGAATTATGGCGGTTAGCAAGGAAGGTTTTGGGGAGAAGGACTGCATTCGATCTCCGATAGCGGAATCCTCAATACCAGATCCAGAAACTCTCAACGAAATAACTCGTAGCGCCCGATGTGCGACAGGCGCGAGCGGGGCTGCGCTAATTCTTTCGGATGGCAAGGTCATGACGTGCCGTGCATGCTCCGGAAACCTGGCGCCACCTGTCGGCACAACTTTAAATACGGAAACCGGATTTACCGCGACCTGCGTGCGTACCGCCGCAGTTATTCGATGCGACGACACACACAATGACTCCAGGGTCGATGGTTCCATCTGCGTTGAACTCGGTATTGGCTCGATTCTGGCGGTACCCATTTTCAACGGTCCAGAGGTGACCGGCGTTCTTGAAGTACTTTCCGATACGCCGCAAAACTTCACGGATAGACACGCAACCGGATTACAGTTATTAAGTAGATTGGTCGAGACGCTGTCCAATTACGACTCCGGCATCCCGCTTCCTTCAATCATTCAGGACGTAAAAGATCGGGAGATTGAGTTACCCGCTGCGCCGGTTGTTCCCCCGCCTGGAGACCACGCCAAAATAACCTGTGTTTCCTGTCGCCACCAGAATCCCCAGGGAAGCCAGTTCTGTAATCGCTGCGGGGTCATACTGTTTAGTTTTCTTGGACCCGAAGATGCAGATCAAAGTCCATCGGCGGCCATGGATTCAAGCGGCGACGACGATCTCAAACAGCTGCGCAAGGTCATAGCGGGCGATGGCTTACCGGCTACGTGGAATGAAATTTCTAAGCGCCTCATGGCAGATCAAACTGTCTCTCCGTATCAGGCGACGGCCAGCGCAACAGATCAATCGGCCACGAAAACCGGAAGTGCCAGCAAAGATATTGTGCTCGAGGGCAGCACGCAAGAAACGCCCCGGCTTAAAACACGCGTGGGAACAGCGGTTCGCCGGAGATTATGGCTTTGACCCAGGCCATTATTGACTGATTTTGGCCCGAATCATAGGGTTTGACCCAACCTCCGAGGCAGTTCATAATGCTGATCAGGCCCGCCCCAGCGCCGCCGAATACTGAGACCAGCCCAAAGGAGTGCAAGCAATGTTGGAAAAAGGCGATGGCATTATGTCAACCTATGTAGGCGCGGTTGAAGATTTTCGTAAATCGGCTACGGCGTTCATGCAGCATGTCGATTTGTTGTCCAAAGCTCGCGATGCCTATCAGCAAGCCATGACCGCAAGTCAGGAGCTGCGAACAGTCCTGGACGCTGGTGATGAGAACCTCCGAACCCTCATGGTCCAATTGGAGCAAGCTCTGAATCTCCACATGGCTAAGCCCGTCATCGACATGTCCGCTCTCGACAGGTCCGCACTCGACAAAAAGAAACCGGAAACGGTAAAGGCCGAACCGACCAAGGCCAACGGCGAAAGCTCGGGTGGCGTTCGAGCCTTTCCATGAAAAACGCCTAGCGAGGAAGCAGCATGGGTTGTTTTTTCGTGCGTCTGTTTCTGGTTTTATGGCTGATGCTCTGCACGGTATCAGCTCAGAACAACGCCCCGCCCCAGCTTCAGCCGCGGCCAGGAGGGCAGCCGCTTCCCACACCAAGTCGGCAAATCACACTCGACGTCCGAGTGACAGACAAGTCTGGCGCACCTGTGCTCGGACTGCAGAAACAAGACTTCGCTGTTTTGGACGATAAGCAGTCGAAAGCCATCCAGTCGTTTGTCGCCGTCGATAACGCGACTTCAGGTACGCCCGTAGAAATCGTAGTGGTCATCGACGCCGTTAACACTTCGTTCACCGCTGTAACCTACGAACGCACCGAGCTCAAGAAGTTCCTGTTACAGAATGGCGGCAAGCTGGCACAACCGGTGTCGCTGGTCGTATTTTCTGACAATGGAACCAAGATGCAGGACGGCTCCTCCCGCGATGGAAACGCTTTAGCGTCTCTCTACGACCAATACGAAACCGGCCTGCGTTTCCTGAACCGGTCTCAGGGAGTTTATGGTGCGGCAGAGCGCTTTGACATGTCGATCAGAACCCTGATGTCACTTGTCTCGTATGAGGAAAAACGGCCTGGGCGGAAATTAATGATCTGGTTCAGTCCCGGATGGCCCATGCTTTCGGGACCGAACATCCAACTTTCCAGCAAGGATGAACGTGAGATCTTCAACTCGATCGTGGCGGCTTCGACTGGTCTGAGGCAAGCCCGAATCACCCTGTATAGCCTTGACCCGCACGGTCCAGAAGAGGCGGGTGGAATCAGGGTTTCGTACTACGAGGAGTTCTTAAAAGGTATCTCTTCTCCTTCGCATGCACTGCCCGGCGACCTGGCATTACAAGTACTCGCAGTTCAAAGCGGCGGCCGCGTGTTCAATTCCAGCAACGATCTTACCGGCGCAATCGACAATAGCGTAAGCGACGCCAATGCGTTTTATACTCTCTCCTTTGAGTCCGCCAAGCCTGACCGGGCTGACGAGTATCACGCACTTCAAGTCACAATCGACAAACCAGGGACGACCGTCCGCACCCGCACCGGTTACTACGCTGAACCCTAGTCACGGCTGGAGTTATACTGTTCTGAAGTTTATGTGGGTGGGCCATGCTTAAAATAGGTTTGTGTTCTTTTCTGGTGGCCGCTTGCGCAGTTGCAGCCTCGTTTGCACAGGACACTAATCAAGCGGCGCCGTCGCAGCCTCCCTGGATGTCGTTTACCCCAGGCACAGTGATTCGTGCAGAATTCGACAAGACAATCGATGCCAAGAAAGCCAAAGTCGGAGATCAAGTTTTAGCTAGAACGAGCGACGATCTCAAGTCTTCGTCGCCTAATCTCACGCCGAAAGGCTCTCGAATTATCGGGCACGTTGTCGAGGTCACACCCCATCAAGGATCTTCCGGGTCCACGCTCGGCATCGTATTCGACAAACTTGTGTTGAAGGACGGCTCCGAAATAGCACTTCCGGCCAAAATCCAGGCCATCGGCTTTCCGGATACAACCGTCCCCGTGAACGACGATCAAGCCATCAATAAAATCGGAGGGAACGCCGGGGCCCCACCCGTTGGACCAATGGGTTCGGGCGGCGCCCCGCCCAGCGGATCTGGCAGTGAGCGAATACCCTCCGGTATGCCCACTAATAGCAACGCCAAGCTTCCGCTCACAGCCCAGGGCGCGGTTGGAATGTCCGGCGTGGAACTGGGTACGGGCAACGGGCAGGAATCGCTGCTGACCTCAAAGAAACATAATGTGAAAATCGAGAGCGGGATGCAGATGATTCTGCGCACTCAATAACACCGATAAAAGGTTACGCTAGAAAGTGAAGCGCACCGAGAGCTGCAAAACCCGAGGAAGGCCGTCTGGGCTCATCTCTTGCAGGGTTCCGAAATTACCCGGACCTGAGTTGGGCACCAAATAACAGGTCTGTTTCAACGTCACCCCATCACCGCAGTTACTCCCAATCGGATCGTATTGCAGCTGGTTGATCCCGTTACCATTCTGTACGTAGTAATTGGCGTGGTTGAACAGGTTGAACGCCTGGATTTGAAACTGCAATTCCTTACCTTCCCGGATGGAAAAACTCCGTCCCAGCCCAACATCGATTCTCTCCAGCCATGGGCCGTAGAAAGAATTCAGCCCGATTCCGGGCGTGGGACCCGCGCCATTGATTCCGCCTGCGGTGTTCGCCGTATCCTGGTTAAAGGCGGTATCGTTCAGGTTTCCATTGGCGCCGTTGCAATTGCTGAATGACAGAGTCGAACTGGTGCACGCCGGACTCAACAAGGCAGCGTACGGCCGACCGGAAGAAAGCTCCATGACGCTGCTCAACGTCCAGCCCGAGAGCAGCGCCCGACCCGTATCTGAACCGGTCAGCGTTTCCAGACGGGGTCGGTAGACCGCCGCAAAACTGATTCTATGGCGCTGGTCCAAGAGAGAAGGAGCGTGGGTATTGCTAAAGTCGAACTGATTGTTGAAATCCATTCCATCCAGTTGAATGCTTTTGGCAAAGGTATAAGAAAATTGCAGCGAAACACCTCGTGACATGTGGCGCTGCACCTGCACGAACAGAGAGTCGTAGTAGTTTTGCCCGGGGCTGATCAGTTCGTTAATCTGTCCGAGACTGGGATTGATGCGGCCTTCGGTCAGCAGACCATTGTCCATATTCGGCAGGGCCAGGGTTGGTCCGCTGCAGGGCGCGGTGGTTGCGCCTGGAGGACAAACGACGTACGTCGTCGTGCCTTGCAACGGATTCAGGTTCAAGTCGTATGCGCTACCAGAAAGCAAATGGACACCGTGATTCCACATGGTGCCAACGCTGACGGTTGTGTTTTCGAAAACCTCGCGCTCAATCTGTAGACTGGCCTGCAATATGTACGGCACGCGAAACTGCGGAGAAACCAACGAAATATCGGGCGAAGCGGTGAATAATGGAGAATCGGCGGGAAGAATATCAGGGAATGTCGGCAACTGTTGATTCGGCGCGCCTGCTTCATAACTCGCGCTTACAGAAGACTGCTGTGAGGCCAAGCCATTCGACACCACTGCATTCCGATAGTTCAGGCCGTTCATGTTGGTATAGAACTGCCCGAATCCGCCGCGCACCACAGTTTTGGATCTTGGTTGCCAGGCGAATCCGAAACGCGGAGCGAAACGCGAAAACTGGTTCGGATACTGCCCGGTGAGCGGGAACGCGGGATTTTCCGCCGGCTGCGGGTAAATCTGAAAATCCTCGCGTAGGCCCAGTTCCAGTGTCAACGTCGGCAAAGCCCGAAAGGTATCCTGCACGTAGAATCCGCAATAAGGAACGGAAAACGAAAAAGTCGGCTTCCCCGAAGATTGACTGAACACGTTGTACTCGCCCAGGGCAAAGGCCTCAAGATTCGAAAATTCGTAACTTCCCAGGAAGGACCCGCGATCGACGGCCTCGTTCGGATCGGCGCCTCCATCATTGTTGTCAGAATCCCAAGCGCGACTCATATCGAAACCGAATTGCAAAGTGTGTTTGCCAATTACATAGTCGACCCGATCGGACAGGGAGTATTGTTTTTCAAAAACTCTTCCCACAGAGAAGGGAGCGTTGCCCAGAATAAAAGGGGCCGGGCTATCCAGAATCAACGTTGGACTGTTGGGAGCCAATCCGGTTGGCGTCGAGATTTCGTTATCCTGCGAAGTCCCGGCATGAAATTCGTTCAGGAGGTTAGACGAGAACGTGTGGGTCCACCCAAGGCTAGCCTGAAAAGTATGCACGTAGGCGTTAGCCAGCGTCTGCGTTCCATAATTTCCCACGGTCGGATCCGCGATGACGCCTCCCGGCGAATTGAACCGGTTTAAGTTCAAGCTGAGAAACAGACCATCCCGGGAACTAGGCTGATAGTCCAAGCGGGGCGTGATCACCCAATCGTCGCGTTTTCTCGCTTTAGTGCCGAGATTGGAATTCAGCGCATTCAAAGTGTTTGACACTTGTTGTAGATATACGGGATTGGTTGGATCAGGCGCGGCGTCGCTGCCCGGCACTGGCAGCGGTCCATTCGGTGGGGGCAGTGCCGTCCCGGCCGGAATACCGAAATTAGCGCCCAAAAAAGAGGCCGGGTTCGCCGGAGTAGCTGTAAGCGCGGGGTTGATGACAGAAATCGGATTGTTCCGCAGTTGCTGCTCGTAATCCACGAAGAACCATAAACGGTCGCGCCGGATCGGGCCTCCTACACCAGCACCGAATTGCTGCAAATTATCTTCAGGCTTGGGAAATCCCGCAGCCTTATCGATGGCATCGTTAGCAGCAGTGGCGGAGTTCCGGTTGTAATAGAACGCCGTGCCGTGAAACGCATTGCTTCCCGACCGCGTCACCGCATTCACGAACCCCGCCCCGCCGCCATAGATCGCTGAATACGGGCTGACCGAGACCTGGAACTCCTGGATCGCATCCTCGCCATAGAGATACGGAATGCGGTAACGGCCGATAATGTCAGCAAAATAGTTGTTCGTTCCGTTGCTTCCGTCAACCGTGAATGCATTTGAACCATTCCCGTTGGCGTAACCCGAGTCTTCTCCACCTTGCTGTCCGGCAACGCTTACCAGGCCAGTATCTCCGTCATAGGTTGTATTCGGAGTGAGAAGGGTGAAATCAGTGTAACGACGACCATTGAGCGGCAATTCTTCGACGAACGACCTCTCCAATACCGTGCTGGCGGAGGATTCCGCCGGCCGCAGCATTGGCGCAGTTCCGGTTACCTTGACGATGTCCCGGCTAGTTCCTACCTGCAATTTGAGATCCTGCGACGTGGCGTTTCCTATCAGCACTTGCACCAGGCTCTGGACATCACGAAAATTATTGAGGCTTGCAGTAACGGCATATGATCCCGGCGTGAGCGCGGGGAAGCGATAAAGTCCAGAATGGTTTGTTGAAGTTGATTGCTTGACCCCAGTGTCAAGATTCCGCACAACCACTGACGCCCCGGAGACAACGGCGTCACTCTGATCCGTGATCCGTCCACTGAGAGCGCCAGTCAAAATCGCATTCTGGCCAGCCAGCGAGATGCAACCCAGAAATACGGCAAGAAAATTCCGAATTGCCAGACGACGAACCGTGGAAAATGAATCGGAACAAGCGACCGAGACGCTTCTCGTCTTTTTTTCCAGTAAGACGTTTTGTAATAACGATTGATCGCCCGCAATCCCCACCCCAGTGCGGATCTGCATATTTCTGCCGGGTTCTAGCCGCATTGCACTACTCCTCACTTAGGCTGAGGACACTACACACAGTTATTTGCGGAACGCATTGACCTACAAAAATATACCGGACTCACGGCGCTACTACCAAGCATAGTGCCTTATTTGAAACGGTCAAAAAGGGTTTGCAATTCGGCAGCGGGATGTCACGCGGGCCCCAATTCTCGGTCGATTTGCATGGGAACCCAGTGCGCCTGTTTCTCATCATAACTTTCAAGGCGTTTTTTTGATATCGCAAGAACAGAGCGTAATCGCCAAAACGTGTTACTGGAGGAATAGGGTGAAACTTAAAATACAAGACTCTATCGCTATTGTGCTGTCCAGTCTCTTATTAATCTGTACTGCGACGAGCTTGTTCGGCCAAGATGCGCACTTTCACAACGCTCCGTCGTCGAGTTCGCAAGCAAAGGATCCATACGCAGGACAACACCAGGCGATCGCAGCCGGAGCGAAACTCTACAGCCTGAACTGCGGCTCTTGTCATGGGAACAACGGAATCGGAAGTGGCAACGTTCCGGCGTTGAGGAAAGGACCAACGCAAACGGCGCCCGACGGCGAGGTCTTTTGGTTTATCACTACCGGATCAGTCAATAACGGAATGCCGTCATGGGCTCAGCTGTCGGAACAAAAGCGCTGGCAGATCGTCAGCTACCTGAAATCGCTTCAGAATTCGCCAGACTCCCAAACAACCGAGTCTGCGAGCGCGAATGTAAAACCCATTAAGACCAATGCGCCTCCGCCGAAGCCTCCCTTCACGGACTTTCGTTTCGAAGAACCCGGCAAGAGCCGCAAGATCACAGTCCACGATTTCCCAGCCCCGTACGCCACCGAAACCGCCAGCAATGGACCTAAAGTGGTCGGCCGGCCGCGCAATGCATGGCCCAAGGCTCCGAGCGGATTCACCGTCCAGCAATATGCCACGGGATTGGATAATCCCAGGTTGATTCGGACCGCCCCAAATGGAGACGTTTTCCTGGCAGAAAGCAGCAGCGGGAAAATCCGGGTCTTCCGTGGCGTCGCCAGCAATGGGAAACCTAACCAAGCTGATGTTTTCGCCACGGGACTGGATGAACCCTACGGCATCGCTTTCTATCCTCCGGGGAACGACCCAGAGTGGATTTATATTGGAGACACCGATGCAGTCGTCCGTTTTCCCTACAAGAGCGGAGACTTGAAGGCCAGCGGCCCGGCGCAGCACATTGTGGACCTCCCTCATGGCACCGGGCACTGGACTCGCGATGTGCGTTTCACCCTCGATGGCAAAAAGATGTTCGTCGCGGTCGGATCGGCGTCTAATGTGGACGATCCCGACATCACTCCGGATGAAAAGGATCGAGCCGACATTCTGGAATTTAATCCTGATGGCTCCGGTATGCGGATCTATGCCTCTGGAATTCGAAACGCCGGAGGCGGTTTGGAGATTCAACCTAAAACAGGTGCATTATGGTGCTCGGTGAACGAACGCGACGGATTAGGCGACAACCTGGTGCCCGACTACATTACTCAAGTCGTGGAAGGTGGCTTTTACGGCTGGCCCTGGTGGTATATCGGCGGCCATCAGGATCCGCGGCATGAGGGCAAGCATCCGGAACTGAAAAATAAAGTGATAGTGCCTGACGTGCTGTTGCAGCCTCACAACGCCTCGCTGCAAATGGCGTTCTATGAAGGCGCACAGTTCCCGGCAGAATATCAGGGAGATATTTTTGCTTCCCAGCACGGTTCGTGGAACCGGTCGGTGCGCGCTGGCTACGAAGTTATCCGCGTTCCTCTCCACCAAACGACCCGCGCCAGCGGCGATTACGAAGATTTTCTCACCGGCTTCGTAATCGACAATGGGCGTGTCTGGGGAAGGCCTGTCGGTATTACGGTGGCTCAGGATGGATCGCTGTTGGTAACTGATGACGGCTCTAATTCCATCTGGCGCGTGAGCTACGCGGGAAACGGCGCGAACAATGAGCCAAGTCACAACACGAATCGATCATCGAGGTAAGAAATCGGTCGTCGCCCTCAGCGCGATGTTGATTCTTGGACTGTGCGCTTTCCAGTTCGGCGATCGGAACGGACTGAATAAGATGCCATACGCCGAGGTGCAGGCGCTGGTTTCCGACCTCGCAAAAGCAAAGACATTAGCCAAGCAGGGAAATATCGATTTACTCGTTGGGCAAGTCGAACCCGGAGAAACTGTGCGGGTTCGAGGCGAGATCACCGACGCGAACTGTTATCTCGGTAGCCGCGTGCATGCGTATGATCACGCATTCTGCGCGAAGCTTTGCGCCGCGGCGGGAAGCCCGCTGGTTTTCATTGCCGATCAGGACGGAAAAGTCTATCTCGCACTCAGCGAAAAGAACGGCGTCCGGTTACCGGAAAATGTTCTCGATCGTATAGGCGTTCCTGGAATCGTGGTCGAAGGCAAATTGCTCGAAGCCAGCGGAGCCCGCGCGGTGGCGATTCGAGGGTTGGTGGAATGAGCTCGCCAGCTCAAATCAACGCACTACGTTGCAGGACATGACCGGACGCGATACCATTAACGTCTCGATGCAGTATTCCTCAAGCATCGACATCGCCCCATAGTCGCTTCACAGCGCGGAAGTGGTGGAACTGGCAGACACACCATCTTGAGGGGGTGGCGCCGAAAGGCGTGGGGGTTCAAATCCCCCCTTCCGCACCAGCATCGACTATTCGTCCTTCCTTGTGATCTCCCCACAAATGCTCAATGGCTTCATGCATTCGCTGGCGAGCCGAGAACAGCCTTCTTTTGGCTGTCACATGGCTGATGCCTAAGATCAAAGCCGCCTCCATCAAAGTGTGCTTCTGCACATCGCACAGCAGAAACACTTCTCGACAACTCCGCCGCAGCTGCAAGGCATGCATCAACATGGCCTGCACCACGCCAGATGAAACAGTTCCCTCCTTCGTTAATAGTTGCCTCTGAAGATCTATATCTTGAAGTGCTGGCGTCATAATCAGGATTCTTCGTCGCTCAGGTTTTGGTGCGCTGATCTCTTGTTATCGCAATAGTGCATTTGTAGCGGACCTCGTTTCATTCGAAAATGATCGGGGTTTGGTGACGTATCCCGCTTGGTAAAAGCGCGGGGTTCCGAATGTTGTCATTCAAACTGACAGACAAAGTGACTCAATATCGATGGTTCGCATCCTTGATCTCCGCTGAAGCGGGTGTAGAATAGCTGCCACTTGGGGCACCTTGAGGCCGGGTCTTGCAATTCCACGAATTCAATGAATCTTATCTGGAGCGGCTCTGTTCCGGCGACTTCCGGACAGAGAGCCATTTCGTCGCCTATTTCAGTGAACTTATCCAATTGAAGTTGCGTTCCCGGGTCAAATCTCCTCAGACGGTGGAAGACTTGCGCCAGGAAACGTTCGCCCGAGTCTTCACTACTTTGCGAAGTCAGGGGATAAGACAACCGGAACGGTTAGGAGCCTTTGTGAATTCTGTTTGCAATAACGTATTGCTTGAGCACTATCGGTCAGCGAGCCGGGAGAATCCAGTCGAAGAGGAGCAAGGCGCAAACGTGCCGGATCCATCGCTGGATGTGGTCGCCATTCTCTCGCATAAAGAAATGGAGCAAAAAGTCCGCCAGGTTCTCGATGAACTGTCAGAGCGTGACCGACGGCTGCTGCGGGAGATATTTCTCGAAGAACGCGATAAAGACGCCGTATGCCGGGACTTTGGCGTAGACCGGGACTATCTTCGAGTTCTGCTGCATCGCGCCAAGCAGTCATTTAAAGCCGTGTATTTGAAGCACTTGCCGTCTGCGACCGCGGCGGGTTGATGGTGAAACGATCTGCGTAGTTGTTGCACTATCCATACGAGGGGGATTTGTGGAGATGGACCATAGCGAGTCAATCCGCTTAATGGCTGCGGAAAAGTACTTGCTCGGAGAACTTACGCCGGAGATGCGCGAACAATTCGAGGAACATTTCTTTGAGTGCCAGGAGTGCGCTCTCGACGTGCGGGCGGGCGCCGCTTTGGTGGAACACAGTAAGGTCGTGTTGTCGAAACCCGTTGTCGTATCCAGGGCGACAGTACCGGTTCGCCCGGCCGCGAGCCGTTTCGGGTGGTTCCGGCCTGCATTGATCGTGCCTGTTCTGGCTGCCCTGCTAATCGTGGTTGCGTATCAGAACCTGGTGACTTATCCCCAACTAAAACAATTAGCCAGCAGCCCGCAGATTCTGCCCTGGGCTTCAATTAACGTAAGCACACGCGGAGCCAATACAGTCCAGATCTCGCCCCGCCCTGGAGAAGGCTTTCATCTGCTGGTAAACATCCCCCCTGATAACCACTACACTGCATACACTTTTAACTTGTCGAGCCCGTCAGGAAGACTAGAATGGTCGCGCACCGTTCCTGCGGCGTCATCCGACGAGGCGCGGTCGATCTATATTCCGGGTGCCAATCAGGAGCAAGGCATTTATAAGCTTGCAGTACGCGGCAATACGGCCAATAGCGAGAGTTCAGACCTCGGCCATTATTCGATTGAAGTACAAATTCAGAAGTAGCTTAATCGAGCGGAGGAAACCAAATGGCTACACTAGTGAAATCACTGCTCTCGAAAATAGAGCCCTCGCACACCTATTACGCCACAGCTGATCTTCTAAGCGCTGACTTCGAAGAACCCCTGCATGAACGGATTGCGCCGCGCGCGTACGTTAAGTTGCCCAAGGACGGACACTACCAATTTAAACAGGCTGATCCTTTCCGCTTGGACGGATTGATTTCCTACCGCTCCGGCTACACTCAGGTCGCCGGACACAAGAGCCCGAAACCGGGGCACGGCTTTACCACGCTCTCGACCTCGGTTGTCGAGGACATCAACGTCCTCGACGTGATCACAGCCGATCGCGTGGTCGCCCAGATTTCCACGGAACATCCGATCTATGACCCTGACAACGGACAAACTGACGCGGTGCCATCCGTGACATTTTTGGGGACGCGCTTCGACAATCTGAGGATTGGCGGCCACAAAGTCGACCTCGAGCGGCACGTGGACATTCTTGGCCCGAAACCCGCCAACGAGAAATCCTACTTTGACGATGAAGCTGTTCTTAGCCGGATTTCCGCTCAATATGACAACATCAACCACGCAAGGAATCTCCCCGATTGGGCCAGTAAGCAATACCAATGGGACCCCGACGCGGCACTCAGGCGGGGAGAAGTGAAATGCTCGTTGGTCAACCGCGTGACTGGCGCTCCCGGAATCGAATTTGGACACGTAATCGACGTACCCCATTTTGGCAAGATATTCCTCGCTGAACTGACCATGAAGCGCGAGAAAAACGGCGGACCGGGCCCCGAAAAGTACGCCTTCCACCTGACCATGATTCGAATGGAGCTAGGCTGCCTGGCGCAAGGCAACGGCAACGTCGTGACCGGCGAATCAAACGGCCAAGGCAGCGGCGGCGGACACTAGAGCGGACCATGAGCCTGGCACGCGTGTACCAATATGCGAAATCGGTATTGTTGCGGTTCTACTTCTTGAACGACGCATCTCCGCTTTTGAATTAGAATCTGTCGGCAGGCGGACCCCTGATGTTTCCCCTGCGCAAAATCCGACACGCATGCTTGCGCGCCGGTGGGGGATTTTGTTTTGAACGCCGCGTATCGAGAGCGGTCCTGCTAGCTTTCGCCCTTGCCTGCCTCTTCGCTTGTAAGCGACGCGACCCTCAGGCCGCCTATGATCACGCGAAGCAGACCCTTCGCAAAGGAGACACCGTCGCCGCGGCTTTGGAAGCGGAGAAAGGTTACAAAGATTTCCACGCGATGGGTTCTGAGTGGGCGTGGAAATTCACCATTCTCAAGGCGAGAGCACTGCATTTGCGCGGCATGAACGAGGAAGCGCTGAGCCTCCTCACTTCCGATTCCATCCCGCCCCCCTCCGGCGAACTGGTTGTCCAAAAACTAATGTGGCAGGGTCTAGCCTGTATTTCTTTGCACAAGTTTCCTGAAGCTGAGCAGAATCTAGCGGAGGCGGAACGGATCTGCGCCGCCTCTGATAATCCTGATTGCCCGGATGTACTCAATGCCGAGGGCGCCCTCCAAATGGAGCGCGGACACTACGCACAAGCGCAGGGCCTTTTCGAACGTGTTCTTGTTTCGGCTCGTGCCAGCGGTGACCCCTCATGGGAGGCCAACGCGTTGCTGGACTTGAGTTGGTCCGCCGTCGCGCAAGAACACTTCGATGAGGCGCTCGACGCGGCTGACTCCGCTCGTCAAATTGCCTTACCCCGGAACTTTGGGAACGTCACACAAAAAGCGCTCGGAAACATGGGCTGGGCCTACTACAAGCTTGGCGATCCGGAGAAGGCTGAGGCGATGTTCGTCGAAGCCAGTAAACAAGCCGAAAAACTGGGCCAAGTGGCCAGCCATGTCGGATGGCTGACCAACGCCGCATACATTGACCTTGATGCTGGGAGGTTCTCAGTTGCAGAACATGCGTTCCAGCAATCACTCAAGCTGGCGAAGCAAATCAACAGTAGAGAAGACGTCATTAATTCGCTCATCGCGCTGGCATTTCTGTCTGAGCAGACCAGCAAACTGGACGAGGCGAAACGCTACGCAGCCGAAGCGCTCTCCCTGGCGCAAGCCGATGGCAACAAGCGGGACGAAGTTTATCCCCGGCTGGTCCAAGGACAAGTTGCCGCACAACAGCACGACGTTTCTATCGCGGAGACCTCTTTCCGCGAGGTATCCCAGTCTGAAGATAGCCCGGTGTTTCTGAAGTGGGAGGCGGAGCACTCGCTCGCCCGGCTCTACGAAGACGAAAACCAGCCAGACTCCGCCGAGCGCGAATACCGGGCAGCGCTCAGCACCTTCGAGGCAGCTCGCTCAGAACTCCAGCACGAAGATTCCCGGCTGCCATTTCTCACCAATGCTTCCCGCATTTACGACGACTACATTCATTTTCTGATCACTCGGGGAAAGACTGGCCAAGCCCTGCAGGTTGCCGACTATAGCCGTGCCCGCACCCTTACCGAAGGATTGGGATTGTTGCCCAAAACCAGCTCATTCACCCCAGATCCGCTGAACGCGCAACAGGCGGCCAAACGCGCCGGCGGCGCAATACTTTTTTATTGGCTGGGCGATAAGCAGTCGTATCTCTGGGCTATCACACCGCAGAAAACAAGTCTGTTTCCGCTTCGCTCCAAATCGGAAATCGACGCGGCCGTACAGCGCTATCGAAAGGCTCTGGTCGGTCCGCAGGATGTCCTTGAAACTGCCAACGCTGATGGGATCACGCTCTACCGAATGCTCATCGCCCCCGCGCAGTCTCTGCTGACGAAAGATTCGCAAGTCTTCATCATTCCGGACGGCAGCTTGAACAACCTGAATTTTGAGACGTTGTTAGTGCCCGAGCCCAAGTTGCACTACTGGATCGAAGACGCAACCATTGCCGATGCCAACTCGCTGCGCCTGCTGGCAGCTTCGCATCCGCGCGTTTCATCAAAGGTCGGCGTCACCAAACTATTGCTCATAGGCGATGCCATCACTCCCAACCCCGAATACGCAGAATTGCCAAAGGCAGAACTGGAAATCGAGAATATTGAAAGACATTTTTCTGCGACGAGCCGCGAAGTTCTCACGCGAGCCCATGCGACGGCTCCAGCTTATCTAACGGGTTCTCCAGAGCAATTCGCGTACATACATTTCGTCGCGCACGGAACTGCGAGCCGTTTGAGCCCGCTGGACTCTGCCGTCATCTTGTCGAAGGCTTCTGCGGAAGAAGATTCTTTCAAGCTGTACGCGCGCGACATCATTCACCACCCGTTGCATGCGCAGTTGGTGACAATTTCAACCTGCTATGGGGCCGGGGCTCGCGCTTACACCGGTGAGGGATTAGTGGGACTCTCGTGGGCGTTTCTCTTCGCCGGCGCACATAACGTGATTGGCGCGCTGTGGGAAGTCAGCGATGCTTCAACGCCGCGGCTGATGGACCAACTCTATGCCGAGCTTAAACAAGGCCGGAGCCCCCAAGCAGCGCTTCGTGCGGCGAAACTTTCCTTGCTACACTCCAACGATTTTCGCAAACCATTCTACTGGGCGCCATTTCAGCTCTACAGCGGAACATGAAACGGTGCACCTTTTTGAAACTTCGCGTCACTCGCCAGTCAAAAACTTGTACTGCTCTTTGCTCAGTGGCACCACGCTGAGCCTTCCCTGCCGCACCAGCGGCGAATCCGCGAACAGTTTGTTGGCTTTGACTTCGGCCAGCGTCACCGGCTTACCTGACCGCTTCCCAACTTTAATTTTTACCTGAGGAGTTTTGGGATCGCTCGAGTCAACTGAAACGACGGATGCCGTTCCCACCGCGCTCTTGTGGTCGCCAGTTTCGTAAATCACCAGCCGCTCTCCCGGTTTCATCTCGCGCAGATGTTTCACCGCCACAGGATTAGTGACCCCGTCCCAGATCGTGACCTTCTCACCTTCAAGGTCGGCAAAAGAATATACGGTCGGCTCGGTCTTCAGTAAGTAGTCCATGAGTTTTCTCGATGCAGATCATAGAAGCGCAACTATTTTAGGCCTTGGCGCTAACCTGCGGGGAAAAAAAAGGTTTGGCTGGCGGTTTCCCGGCGAGCCACATTGGAGAGCCAGCGTTGTTTCCGCCTCAAATATGCTCAACTTCGGAAAGCATCTGGGTGACTTTTCGTTGCCCTCATCGTAACGCTACTGTCTGATTCGCTTTGGGGGTCACTCCTACTGCCTACCTTGTCGATGAAGATCGGTTGACCGGGATTTGTGCGGATTGAAATATATATCGTTCCACGATATACTGTTGATTGATAAATTCCGGCATATCGCGATAGTCGATAATGCCACGAGCGAAAAGGTTGGCCAGGAATAGGAAGATCAGGCCGATGTGTGTAAGCGCTACGCGTTCGTGAATCGCAGGATATCGCTCGGATTTCCGATCTGTATTTAGAACTCGCGAGTACTTAATCCAAATGAAAACCACACTCACACCTGGCGATTACCGGTCGTTGGCTGAACTGCGTCACCAGATTCGACTTTTCACGCATTTCAGCGAGCAGGCGGTGCGCGACGCCGGGCTCAATCCAGGTCAGCATCAGCTCATGTTGGCGTTGAAGGGGCTGCCTCCGCATCTTCGGCCAAGCGTTGGGGAGTTAGCCAAACGGCTTCAGCTCCGACATCACAGCACCGTTGAACTGGTGAATCGGCTGGCTTCGCGTGGGTATGTGCGCCGCCAGCGCGGAGACACGGACCGGCGCGAAGTTTTGCTTTCTCTCACTATTAAAGGAGAGAAAGTTCTGAATGAGCTTTCATTGCATCACATGGCAGAGCTTCGCAAAGCGGGTCCAGCATTGATTAGCGCGCTACGGCGCGTAATCGGAGGAACAAACCATTCGGCTGCGAACAAGCCTGTAAGAAGCAAGAAGCAGGGGAAAAAATAAGCGTGGAAAATGACAACAACCAGGGACCACTCAATGCAGACCTCCATGGTCAAGGCGCCAAGCATGCAATGAACGGAGGACGGCTTGCCGTTTTGCCAACAGGCGAGTCCGTGGTTACTCCTCCCGCGCAGTTTCGAATGCTGCTAATTTCGCTCTTAGCCGCTGGCATTGGGCTCGTGGCCGGGTGCATAGCATTTCTGTTGTACAAACTAATCGGTTTGTTTACCAACATCTTCTTCTATCACCGCTTCGCGTTCGATTTCACCAGTGCCCGGCTCAACCATCTTGGGCTCTGGGTAATTGTGACGCCGATCATCGGAGGGATCATTGTTGGGTTCATGGCAAAGTATGGCTCTCCAAAGATCAAGGGCCATGGAATTCCGGAAGCCATGGAGGCGGTGCTGGCCAACCGCAGCCGTATTGAGCCCCGAGTTGCGATCCTGAAGCCGATCTCTGCGGCGATCGCGATCGGAACCGGCGGTCCATTTGGCGCCGAAGGTCCGATTATTCAAACTGGCGGGGCGATCGGTTCGCTCGTGGGGCAGGTTCTTCACACCACCGCATCGGAGCGCAAGGTGCTTCTCGCTTGCGGCGCAGCGGCGGGAATGTCGGCGACGTTCAATACGCCGATTGCAGGAGTGATCCTTGCCATTGAGCTTCTTCTGTTTGAATTCAAATCTCGTTCGTTTATTCCTTTGGTCGTTGCCAGCACCCTGGCAACAGCAGTGCATGTTCGACTGCTGGGCGGAGGGCCAATGTTCACTGTCGCACCCGTCGACTTTGGAATCCCAAGGGCGCTCCCGTTTTATCTGCTGCTTGGGATAATCTGCGGATTGGCCGCGGTGGGATTCAGCAAGGCGCTGTACTGGGTCGAAGACCAGTTCGAGAAGTTGCCCATCGACGAACTTTGGTGGCCGGCAATTGGAGCTTTGGGACTGGGCATTATTGGATATTTTGTGCCGCGGGTTTTAGGGGTTGGGTATGACACGATCAGTGACATTCTGAACGCGAATCTCGCGCTGAAACTCCTCTTGGTCGTCATGGTGGCGAAAGCGGTAGCTTTGGTGGTCTCGCTGGGATCGGGCACATCGGGCGGCTTGCTGGCGCCGATGTTCATGTCAAGTGCAGCAATGGGCGGCGCTTACGCAATGGTGATCGATCGCATATATCCCGGTGCGCAACTAGCTGCGGGTGCCTTTGCGCTGGTAGCGATGGGGGCAGTGTTCGGAGCCGCATCTCGTGCCACGTTTACTTTCATAATTTTCGCATTCGAAATCACGCGCGACTACAACTCGGTGCTGCCGCTCATGCTGGTCAGCGTGATTGCGGATGGGATCGCTATGCTCCTCATGCCGAGGTCATCGATCATGACAGAGAAGTTGGCGCGTCGCGGTATGCGCATTCATACCGATTACGAAACCGATGTGCTCCAGCAGGTATCCGTGGGAGAAATGATGGATCGTGAATTACCGACGATTTCCAGCGACATGAGCGTGGGAGAACTAGCCGAAAGAATTGCCCGCCGAGATCCTCTTGTAAGCAAGCACGAGGGGCTGTTGATCCTGGATGCTAATGGCAATCTCGAAGGCGTCATCACTCGCAGCGATATCTTGCGTGCCTTTGAGAAAGATAGCGAGGGCAAGATGGGCGTGCTGGACGCAGGGACCCGCAAGGTCGTGGTGACATATCCGGATGAATTGCTGGACGATGCAGCCGCAAAGATGCTTCGGCACAATATTGGTCGCTTACCAGTCGTGGAACGCTCGCAACCGATCCGGATAGTGGGATACCTGGGGCGCCAAGGAGTCATGGCGGCTCGGCTCCGCAGACTGGACGAAGAGCATGTTCGAGAACTGGGCTGGGTACGCCGGTTCTCCAGAGGGCGAGCAGCGCAGTCATAATCACTGGGTCACGCGTTTCACTCGTACTATCCCCAATCGTTTAGCGAAGGGGCGGGGAAATTAGCGAAGGCTCGGGAGATGCTCTAAAATCTCTTCGCTTGATGCACTATTGCGACCTGTAGAGGAAGTGAGTCATCATCTATTTGGATAGTTCGGGTGAATTAAGGCCGGCCAGCGGCGGGTTTCTGGAATGTAAGTGCTATGGGTACAGACCCGATCATTGCGCCTCAGTGCGACTCCCACCGTTATGAGGCCGTTGTGCGCATCAGCGAGGCGATCGCTGCGTGCCGCGAACCTGAGGAATTGGCTACAACTCTCGCGTCTGAGATTGCCAAGTTTCTGCACTTCGACCACCTTTACTTCGTTGTGGTGAAGGAGAACTCCGAGGAAATCGAATACTTGGTTTGGGGTAAGGGCCCACTACCTCTCCCGGACTTGCCGATGGAAGAGTTGCCATGGTGGGAGGCGGTGCACAGCCGGGACCCACAACATACTGACGATTGGGACACAGAGGAGCGGTACCCACGATTTAAAGAATGGGCAAAGAAAATAGGCCTCGGGTCGGGGGTCCGTGTACCCTTGACGACGCCGCATCGTCGATTGGGTGTTTTCGGAGTCAACCGCGACACAGTGAATCCATTCAGCGAGGAAGAAATAAGCTTCCTGGAGCTGATTGGGCGTGTTGTGGCGTTCGCGCTTGACGATGGTTTGAATCTCAGGCGCGCGCAACATCAAAATGATCAGCTGCAGTTGCTTCTCGACCTGACGAATCGAATCACATCAAATCTTCGACCTCGGGACCTATTGCGCGCGATTGCAGCGAACATACGCGAGGTCATACACGCTGACGCGGTAACAGTTGTACTGCCCGATGCCGCTTCGGAGAAATTCAGGGTATTGGCCATGGATTTTCCGCATGGAAAGGGGGTCGTCAAGGAAGAGTTGCTCATTACGCCAAGTCCGGCTGTTATGAAAGCGCTAGACACCTTGAAACCAGTGGTCACAAACACCTGGGAACCTAACGAGCTCTCGTCTGATGCATCCGACTTAGTGGCTGCGGAGGGCATAAAAACTTTTTGCAATATTCCCCTTGTAAATCGCGGCCGGGCCCTCGGGATTCTGTCAATTTTACGCACGACGGAGACTCCGTTTTCGCCGGGAGACATCGACTTCCTCAGCCGGGCGTCGGGCCAGATCGCCATCGCCATTGAAAACGCATTGGCATACCGCGAGATTTCGGAACTCAAAGACAAGCTCGCCGAGGAGAAGCTTTATCTCGAAGAAGAAATCCGCAGCGAGATGAACTTTGAAAACATCATCGGAAACAGCCCAGCGTTGAAACATGTCTTGGAATTGGTTGAAACCGTCGCTCCGAGTGATTCCACGGTCCTGTTGCTGGGAGAAACAGGCACAGGCAAAGAGTTGATCGCTCGCGCCATCCACGACCGCAGCCGGCGCAAGGATCGCACGTTTGTGAAGCTGAACTGTGCTGCCATTCCTACCGGTCTGCTTGAGAGCGAACTGTTTGGACATGAAAAAGGAGCTTTCACTGGCGCCATTACTCATAAAACCGGCCGAATGGAACTGGCGGATCAAGGCACTTTGTTTCTGGACGAAGTGGGAGATATTCCGGTTGAGATTCAGCCGAAGCTGTTGCGCGCAATACAAGAGCGTGAATTTGAACGACTGGGAAGCATTCACACGCGAAGAGTGAATATTCGGCTCGTAGCGGCAACTAATCGAGACCTCGAAAAGATGATTGCAGACCGCGAATTTCGAAGTGATTTGTACTACCGCCTGCATGTATTTCCGATCCGGATACCGCCTCTGCGGGAACGTAAAGGAGACATTCCACAACTGGTAAGTTATTTTGTGCAGAAGTTTGCCATGCAAATGCAGAAGAAGATTGAAGCTATTTCTCCGGCCGTCATGAAAGGGCTGATGGCGTGGGAGTGGCCCGGCAACATCCGTGAGCTGGAGAACTTTATGGAGCGGGCGGTCATTGTGACGCGCGGCAGGTCGCTGGACGCGCCTCTCGGAGAACTCAGAAAAACGAATACGGTAGAGTTACCGCGGGCCCACGACCGTAAACTCGAGCGGGTCATTGAAGAAAGAACAGATTGGCAAAGCGACCAAACCACCGTTGCTGACGAGTACGAGAGAAGGCAGCGAGATGAGATCGTACGGGCCCTAACGGCGTGCAAGGGGCGTGTGGGTGGCGCGGATGGTGCTGCCACACGCCTGGGAATGAACCGAACCACTTTCCTTTCTCGAATGAAAAAATTTGGCATCTATGCGAAGCAGTATGCTTGATTGGCAGCCCGTCTCTTTCCCATTCCTTAACCTCTAGCTTCGACAGTTTCGACGCTTTCAACTTCTTCAACCTCGAAATTTTTGCTTTCTGACGGTCCTAGCCCGAAGATTCAGCGAGTTACGGCTCCGCAGGTTTGGTGCGCGCCTTGCGTTGGCGCAAGTGAAGGAAGAAGCAATGCTCAAAATTTCGCTTATTGATGGTGACAGGCGGCGTCGGCTGATTTTGGAAGGGAAACTCATGGCGCCCTGGGCAGTAGAGTTGAGGCGTGCATGCGAGGAGGCAAAGGCGGATCTTCGTGACCGCGAACTCGTTGTCGAGATGAAGCATATAACAACGATCAGCCAAGAGGGCGAGAACGTAATTGTTGACTTGCTCAACGGCGGGATCAAATTTCGCTGCGACGGAGTGTTTACCAGGCACATGTTGAAACAGCTCACACGTCGTACAAACAAGAAACTCGGGGAGATCAAGGGATGACCCAACTGATTCAGTTCGCTACGAAATTTCAGTTTCTAAAAATGATTTATGATTTCTGCATGCTGGCAGGGTTGCAGAATCTGTTGCCGAGAACGGACTGCCGACTGTGGGCTGCCAACATCGCCTCGGCAGCATCTCAATGAACTGGCCTTGGAGCCATTGTCAATTTGAAACTGAGCTATTCAGCGCGCGAAGGTCTATTGACCGTATCGATCTTATTGTGTGCGGTTTTTTGCCCAGGTCAAAGTTCCCCGCAGGCTCAATCGCTGGACCCTGCCCAATCCTCCCAATCACCCACGCCCAATTCTTCGAAGCAGGATAAGCCCGGAGACCAACCTCCTGCCGAGAGCAATCCTCAGGATAAAAAAAATCCAGCCCAGGAAGCTCCAAAGAAGACCGAGGATCAAAAGAAGAAAGATGACCGGATGTTTTACGTGATGCCGAACTACTTGACGGTAGATAATCAGTCGCAGGTGCCGCCGATCTCGTGGAAAGAGAAGTTCGCCATCACGGCGAAGGGTACTTTCGATCCCTATGAATTCGCGATAGTGGGTGTTGTGGCAGGCATCCGTCAGGCGGAAGACGCATATCCGGGATTCGGACAGGGAGCGAGTGGGTATGCGAAGCGGTATGGGGCGGCTTTCGCCGATCAGGTGGATGGCAATATAATGTCGGGCGCTGTTTTCCCCTCGATCTTAAGAACAGATCCTCGCTATTTTCGAATGGGAAAGGGCCGGTTGCGACACCGCTTTGTCTATGCCTTCAGCCGAGTTCTCATCACCCGAAAGGACTCCGGCGATCGTACGTTCAACATTCCCGAGTTTGCGGGCAATGCAACTGCAATTGCCATTTCCAACGTCTACTATCCCGCTTCTGATCGTAGTTTTACGTCGAGTGTCTCCAGTTTTACAGTTCAGATGGGCATCGACGCCTTCGGGAATCAACTTAAGGAGTTTTGGCCAGATATTCATCGCTATTTGCAGAGGAGGCACGCCCGCCACTTGAAGAAGCAGGAGCAGAAAGCACCCGACTAACGCTTTCCAAAGTCGGATTCCGCATTACCCGTTTTCTGCCGCTGGGCTGCATCCAAACGCGGAGTCAAACAATCCAACTTTGGTAACTCACAGGAATTATTTGAAGGCACAGCAGATAAAGCCGAGCAGGAAAATGCGGATGTGGGGGAAGACTTGAAAGCGATTCGATTATTTTGCACGGCGGTAACGCTGGCCGGGACGTTAGCAGCGGCGCTTGTTCAAGCTCAGGAAACAGCGAGCGCGGCAGAACAATCCAGAGGAACACCGCCACCGGGTCTTGACGAAGTTTCGTTGCTCCCTCAGGACTCTCAGCAAGCCGGCAGGACAACGAATGGACAATCCTCTATGCCGGACGCACCCACGCCCAGCGCCCCCCCCGCACCGGCCAATAGCCCGAATGACCAGTTTGGCAAACAACCGAAGAGAATACTTGGAATCATCCCCAATTACCGGGCGGTCAGCGCCAACACGCAGTTGCCTCCGCTGAATTTCAAAGGTGAACTCTGGCTGGCAACCCAGGATACGTTCGACTACTCCAATTTCATTTTGGTGGGAGCGCTCGCGGGAATTGCCATGGCCGGCAAAGGGCAGCCGACCTTTGGGCAAGGCGCTGAGGGCTACGGCAAGTATTACTGGCATACCTTTGTCGATGGCGGCATAGAGAACTACATGACGGAAGCGGTTGTCCCGGTGGCGACGAAAGAAGACCCGAGATACTACACCATGGGCCAAGGCGGATTCTTTAAGCGGACTGGTTATGCGGTAACTCGGCTGTTTATCACTAAGGCCAACTCGGGAAAACGCACGTTCAATCTGTCAGAGGTCGTGGGGGCCGGAGCGGCCGCGGGCATCGGTAATGCGTATTACCCAACACAAAACAACCAGTGGGTGAAAACTTACCAACGTTGGGGAACGCAGGTGGCCTTGGACGGCGTGTTCAACGTATTAAAAGAGTTCTGGCCGGACGTGAATCAGGCGATTTTTCACGGAAAATACTAATTCCGGCTTAAGTCATGGGCTGCTGTGCTCGGGCAGATAGACATGCGGACGGCTCAAATGCGGGTGTCCATCCTCTCAGCGATCTCCCTGTTTACCTTCTGTGTTTTCGTTGGAGGCACGGTTCGAGGGCAAGAGTCGTGCTCGGTTACCCTGCCGCCGATTCCAGCCGCCGCTCAGATTTTTAGCATTCAGCAAGAACGGACACTCGGTGATATCGAAGCAGCATGGGTGGAAACCCATTACCACGTCGCTCAAAATGGGAAGTTCGCGGCACACCTCAATGCGATCGCGGGTCGCATTCTTTCCCAGTTCCCGCGCGAACAAGCACAGGTTCACGTCATCTTAATTGATGCATCCGCGGCGGAAGCGTTCAGTGCCGGCCCAGAAAGAATCTATATCTCGGGAAAAATGGTTGCGTCGCTCAGAAGCGATGATGAACTTGCCGGGCTACTCGGCCATGAATTGGGGCACATCATGATGCATCAGAACGCCGTCGTCATGAGCCAGTTGTTTCGCGAAATTCTGGGTGTTAGCGCCGTCGGTGATCGGAAGGACATTTCCGAAAAGTTAAGAAGGATGTTGGACAGCATCGATCGCGATAAAAAATTATTGAGAAAGGCTGCCAATATCATAGAGCGGCAGGAAGGGATCAATCAGAATGAGGCCGATCGCGTGGCTCTGTATGCGGCGGCGGCCAGCGGGTTTTCGCCACAGGCCTACGCGGAACTTTTTGACCGTGCGGCGGAAACGAATGGAAATTGGGGGAGTGTTCTCAATGATTTCTTCGGGACGACAACCTCGAATCTACGCCGCTTTCGGAGGATCAAGAAAGCTCTCAAGCAGCTCCCGCAACCATGCCGGGAAATTGTACCTGCTACTTCGGCAGAGTTCCGCGCATGGCAGGCCGCGGTGATGTCGGACACTGACTTGGCCCGCCGATGAGAGACGCGAGAAGGATAAGCACAGATGCATTCTCCCGCTTAGATTCTCTCCGGGAAACCTCGCGCCACGGGAGCAAGGACCGTGTACGTATGTTTTCATATTCTGTAAATGTGAGTCTAGATGCATAGTCGGCAGGGTCGCAAAATCACTTCACGCCAATACCCATATCGCTTGAGTCCATGAATGTCGGGCGACCCACACTGTCGAGTAAGGTCTGGAAGGCACTCCGATCAGAAGATCGGCAAGCCCGGGGACAATCGCGCGAAAGAGAATCGCCTCAACCTTCGGCCCCGCTAGTTGGG
>DASYOD010000054.1:0-2674 GCA_036008085.1 Terriglobales bacterium | reverse complement strand
CATTCATGCAGGCTCAAGCCCCAGGCCAAGCACAGTCGCAATATCCCATCGCCGACAAGCTCGCCGACAAAATCATTGCCAAAATACCAGACTTCAAGCTGCGATCAGCTGAAAGCTCAAAAACAAGCACCCCCAAATGCCCAGCACGAGGAGATGGAAACCAAAGTGATTGATCTTCTCAAGCAAAATCCACCGATGCGCCAACACTTCCTCAACCGGATCGCCGGCCCCATCGTCAATAAGATGTTCGAATGCGGAATGATTCCCTGATTTGCCGGCGTTATCCTTTCGTAGGAGAAGTAAAAGATGACTACTCGAACAATGCAGTTTCGTAAGTTAGCGAACCTGGCGTTGCTGCTGGTTGCGACCTCGGCATCGGCGCAGTGGGTCATGGTGGCGCGAGCGGTATCTGGCAGAGTGCAGCAGATGAGCCACAAACCCGCTAACGGTCCGGGTTATGACGTGGCCACCGTTGTGCTTGAGGCCAAGGCCGACAAGGTGTATACGACGGCTCTGAGTTCACTGAAAACGCATCCCGGCATTACGGTTACGAAAAACAACGACCAGCAGCGAAAGATCGAATTTACCAACGGGCAGCAGTACGCCAGCCTGCAAGCGACATCCTTGGGCGACAAAATTACCCAACTCGTGATCGCTTCCACCCTGACGTCTTCGGAGCCGAGCGCAACCTCCCTCGTGGTGCAGGGCGTAATGAAAGTCTGCGGCGAGCTGAAGGTCGAGTGCAAGTTGGTGGGAGATTAGCCGGGAAAGGTACCTTTACCAATTTCGGCCTTCGTCTGCGTCCGGCACTCGATGGTTTGCCTGTGGCAGGGCCCGCGAGTGCTATCATGACAAAATCCTCGGCACTTCGGCGTCATTGAACAAGGACCTTTCGCCGGACGGGCCGCGCTTACATGCGAATACGACGACGCCTCCCCATCATCCTGGCCGTCCTGCTGATTGCAGGAGCGGTTGCCTTGGCCGTCGTGCTGCGAAAACATGCCCCGCCCGAGCCGGCGCGTCTGCTGCCAGGAGCGGATGGATTCGTTTATGTAAACCTCGGCTGGATGCGGCGCGCCAATATCACCGGAGAATTGCCGGCCGTACCACACGATCCCGACTACGAGAAGTTCATCCAGGCGACGGGATTTCAGTTCGAGCGCGATCTGGACGAGGCCGCGCTGGCAATTCACTATCCTACAAAGTCAGCCGGCACCCAGCCGGATAGCGGTCAGCAGTCCCGCTTTTCGGAAGTATTTGTCGGCAAAATCGATGGCGAACGCCTGCGGCAGTACCTGCGCCAGATCTGCAGCTCTGTCGAAAGTTACCAGACTCGCGACATCTATAGCATCCCGCTCGAAGGACGCACGGTGCGCGTTGCCGTCCTGGGCGTGGACACGGTCGCAGCATCGAATCTTGACGACCCGCTGGTCATCCGCGGAATCATTGAGCGGTCGCGAAAGCTGGCATCGCCTTTCGGCGGACCGGCACTACTGCGCCAGTATTACAAGGAAGTTCCTTTTGCCAGCCTGGGCTGGGCGGTTTTCAAGATTCAACCTTCCGGAGACTTCTCCGCCTCCGGCCCGGTCGGATGGTCATTTCTGTTCCCAAGACCGGCGACGGTCGTGGCCTCGGTGCGCTATCTGGGGGCGGTTCATTTCAGGGCTCAGGCGTTCGCCGGGAGTGACGAGGAGGCCAATCAGCTTGTCCAAAGAGTTGACACTTTCCTCAACGTTTTTCGCACCGCTGAGGCCACAGTTTCCACGCCGGGGCCCGATCCCGATATAAAAGCATTTCTGGATAGCTTGAAAATTCAACCAGAAAAAAGCCGTGCCGTGTTGACCGCGACGGTGCCTTTGGGCATTATACGCAAGGCCCTGGCAGAGGCTCCCATGTCCGTAAGCCCGGAGTCCCAACCATCGCAAAGCCCTGCGCCTGCATCCCCGGGAAGCAATAGTAAAACGAAGAAAGAAAAGGCGCCCAATTAGGAGACCACCGTTCCGTGACAGAAGTTTTACATAGTTCCCGCAACTTTATGGGCGTGGCACAGTCCAATAGACACGCATGAATGAGCCCGTAGCCTCATTAATTCGCAGTTGTAAATGCTTCCGGCAGGTAGAATAACCCTGTAATGACTAGCCTCCCTCTTCCAATTGCAGCCTTTCTGGCGGGCTTGGTATCGTTCCTTTCGCCATGCGTGCTGCCGCTGGTGCCGGGATACGTATCGCTGATCTCCGGTGCGGGCGTCGAGCAACTTAAGACGCATGAATCGCAACTGCTGCGGAAAGTCATGCTGAATTCGGTCGCATTCATTCTGGGATTCAGCGTTGTGTTCATCACTCTGGGAGCGGTCGCGACTGAAGTCAGCCAGATGCTGTCGCGTTACCGGTCAACTCTGGCGCAGATCGCCGGGGTAGTGATTATTCTCTTCGGCCTGCACCTGACCGGAGTATTCAAAATCAAAGCTCTCTACACCGACGCGCGTTTGCACAGCGTGAAAGGCGGCAGTACCGCGTGGGGTGCGTTTGTGATTGGCTTTGCATTCGCATTTGGCTGGACCCCGTGCGTAGGGCCAGTCCTGACGGTCATTCTAACTTTCGCCGCCGCGCAGGATTCGATCACAAAGGGAGTCATGCTGCTGGCGATCTATTCGATGGGATTGGCGGTGCCATTC
>DASYOD010000053.1:0-12318 GCA_036008085.1 Terriglobales bacterium | reverse complement strand
CGGCCGGTTAAATCCATAGAAAGGCCCCTCCGGCAGGTCGCGATAGAACTTCGACCGATTCGCCGCAAGCTGCGCCTGCAGATCGTCAAACACTGACTTCGGCAGGCCCTCCGGATTGGCATCCGTCTTCAACATCAGCGGTGGCACCGCGCTAATAATCGCAGCCTTGTACACGTCCTGTTGCCCTCGCCGGGCCAGATAGCGCACTACCTCACCACCGCCGGTCGAGTGCCCAACATGGATCGCATCTTTCAAATGCAGATGCGCCGTAAGCGCCGCGAGGTCATCCGCGTAATGGTCCATATCGTGCCCATCGGCCACCTGCATCGAGCGCCCATGCCCACGTCGATCATGCGCGATCACGCGATACCCCTTGCCCAGAAAGAACATCATCTGGTTATCCCAGTCATCCGCCGAAAGCGGCCAGCCATGGCTGAACACAATCGGCTGCCCCGAACCCCAGTCCTTGTAAAAGATCTCAACGCCGTCCTTGGTGGTAATAGTAGGCATACAGACTCCTTTGACAATTGGATCAACGCCCGCCAATTAGATCACACTCGCTTGCTGAGAGAAGAAGCCGCTGCCGATTCCAAATCGCTACCCTTCCAGCCGACTCCGGGCACCTTGTAAATGCGGATGATCCAGGCGCTTGCCATGCGTCCCTCCCGATGCACTACTACTGCTTAATTCTGTCTAAGGAGAGACAATGGAGACACGAAGTTAAGTGCCCTATAGTTACGATGGTTTAGGAAGTATGGCGGAGAGAGTGGGATTCGAACCCACGTTACCCTTTCGAGTAAACACGCTTTCCAAGCGTGCGCCTTCAGCCACTCGGCCATCTCTCCTGCAGGCGGCGACCTAAAAATTGTTCGCGGGAAGCTATCGCAGGCTCATCTTTCCTAACTGAAATCGCGCGATTCGACCTCCTCTGTCTGTCATCCTTTTCTTTGACTTGTCTCGTTGATCGATTCTATGGGCAGGCCACGCTAATCGCAAGGCACAGCGCTTCAGTGGCGATTATATCAACCACCCTGCCAACTCGAGATGTTCCAGGTGTGCGCGCGGCGAAACTTTTTGTGTCCGCACTCCGTGGTAGATTTGATACAGCGAGATGAAAGACATTTCTTCCTGGGCCCTCGACGTCGCCGGGCAACGCGGTGCTGCTTATGCTGACACGCGGATTGCCGACGATCGCAGCCGCGCTTTGTCCACCAAGAACGGAAAAGTCGGCGGCGCGTCGGATTCCGAGTCGTTTGGCATTAGTGTTCGTGTGATCGCCGACGGGGCTTGGGGATTTGCTGCCTCTGACGATTTGAGCCGGGCGGCCGTTGAAGCTACCGCGGTGCGGGCAGTAGATATTGCCAAGGCTTCGTCGAGAGTGAAGTTGCGTGACATCCAACTGGCCCCAGAAAAAGCCGTCAGCGCTGAGTGGACCACGCCCATTCAGATTGATCCTTTTACCACCTCTGTCGAACAAAATATTGATCTGCTGCTGAAGATCGATTCCGAACTGCGCTCCGTTTCCGGAGTCACGCTCGCTGAGACCAATATGAATTTTCGGCGCGAGGAGCAGTGGTTTGTCTCATCTGAGGGCGCCAACATTCACCAAACGAAATTCACGACTGGCGTCGGCTATGCGGCTCACGCGTTTGCTGGAAACGAAATTCAGAAGCGGTCGTATCCAAATTCTTACGGCGGACAATGGCAGAATAAAGGATACGAACTGATTGGCGAACTGAAGCTGCTGGAAAACGCCCGGCGCGTGGGTGAAGAAGCGGTGGCGCTGCTCAAGGCTGAGCAGTGTCCAGAAGGCGCGTTCAACATTATTCTTGACAGCTCGCAACTTGGTTTGCAGATTCACGAATCGGTGGGCCACCCTATTGAACTCGACCGCGTGCTGGGGATGGAAGCAAATTTCGCGGGAACATCGTTTCTCACCCTCGACAAACTCCGCACGCTGCGCTACGGCAGCGACCTGGTTAATATTGTCGCCGATGCCCGCCAGGAGCATGGCCCCGGGCTTGGAACCTTTGCTTTCGACGAAGAAGGCGTCCCGGCACAGTGCACGCCCATTATCACCAACGGCTTGTTCACTGGATATCTCACTTCGCGTGAAACTGCTCACACCATCGGCATGAATCGGTCGGGCGGCACGCTGCGCGCTGAGAGCTGGAACCGCCTGCCGATCATTCGCATGACGAATATCAGCATTCTGCCCGGCGAGAAACCGCTGACTCGTGAGCAACTCATCGCCGATACCGATCACGGCATTTGTATGGAGACAAATAAATCGTGGTCGATTGATGACAAGCGTTATAACTTCCAGTTTAGCTGCGAGATGGGTTGGGAGCTCAAGAATGGCAAACGCATCCGGATGCTGAAGAATCCGTCGTATTCAGGAATTACGACCGAGTTTTGGAATGCGATGGACGCAATTTGTTCGCGCGACGAGTGGGTTCTCTGGGGTACGCCACATTGCGGCAAAGGCCAACCGCAGCAAGTGATGGGTACCGGGCACGGCGCCGCGCCTGCCAGGTTTCGCGATATTAAGGTGGGAAGCGCATACAAAGGAACGTAAATCCGGAATAGAGGCATCGGCGGTTCGCGCCGAAACTGCGTTTTGCAACAGTATATCGAATGCTTAATCAATCCCATGCGAGCGAGATCTTCAACCGGATCAAGAAGTACTCGACTGCCGACGAAGTTGAAGTTTTATTCTCCGGCGGTAAAAGCGCGCTCACTCGTTTTGCGAACAATACGATCCATCAAAACGTCGCTGAAGAAAACTACGCGGTTTCGGTGCGAACCGTGTTTGGCAAACGTACTGCTCGTTCGACCACCAACAAACTTGACGACGAAAGCCTGAAGCGGGTGGTGCAATCTTCGGAGAAGCTGGCGAAGGTTCAACATCCTGATCCTGATTTGTTGCCCGCACCTGACCCCTCGGGCGCGGGCAGTTCCGGGCGAGATTTGCCAAGCCGTCATTTTGCTGAGACGGCCGCGATCACACCCGCGCAGCGCGCGGAAACCGTCAAAAAGATTGTTGCAACCGCGGACAAACATAAGCTCACCACCGCCGGCATTGTTTCGACGGCCGAAACGGTTGAAGGAATTTTCAATTCGCGCGGCTTGGCGGATTGGCACGCGCAGACGTCATCGGAAATTTCCATCACGATGCTCGCGGCAGACTCCTCGGGCTGGCAAAAAGCTAATTCCCCTAACGTGGCGAACCTCGATCCCGCTGCGCTGGCAGAAACCGCGGCCCGCAAGACTTTCGAATCGGCGGCTCCGCACGAGATTCCCGCCGGGAAATATACCGTCATCTTAGAACCTGCGGCGGTGCTCGATATCGTTGGCTTTATGTTCTTCGATTTCGGCGGCCTGTCGATTCTCGATCAGCGCTCTTTCCTGAATAATCGCGTGGGAAGCAAACTGTTCGGCGAGAACATTAATATTTGGGACGACGTTGCTCACCCACTGCAGTCGGGCGTTCCCTTCGATGGCGAAGGTGTGCGGCGTCAGAGAGTGAATTTGGTCGAAAACGGCGTGGTGAAGCGCTTGGTCTATGCGCGCGCCACCGCAGAGAAAATGAAACGCTCAGAATTCGCTGACAAAGTAGGTCCCGTCGCCCCCACCGGGCACGGCTTCCCGTTGCCAAACGAGATGGGCGAAGCACCCATGAACATCGTTTTCGGCGGCTCGCAAAAGCCAATGTCCGTGGAGCAGATGATCGCCTCCACCGAACGCGGCGTACTGGTCACCCGACTGTGGTACATCCGCGAAGTTGATCCTTACGAGAAGATTCTCACCGGCATGACCCGCGACGGCACCTTTTACGTTCAGGACGGCAAGGTGCGTTACGGAGTTCGCAATTTCCGCTTTAACGAAAGCCTGATTCAAATGCTGTCGAACGTAGAAGCCATGGGAGTTCCAGTACGCGCGAGCGGCGAGGAATCGTTCGACATGGTGGTGCCGCCGATGAAGGTCCGGGACTTTAATTTCACCGAAGTTACCAAGTTCTAAGGGTCCAATGGCAGCGGAAAAAGCGCGAGCGACGACGCTCCGCCTACACCCTTGTCTTTATGGGTTCAGGTTACCATCGTTCTTTGCCTGCCCTTCCGGGGGCCGCATATAATTTGCATACTCCCGCTCGAATTCGAGGTTGATGTTCATGTCCAGGGCCACCGGGGCCGCGCATAATCGGCAGAGTCAGGAATTGACCATATTTCATGATGTGGCCAAGGCTCTGACTTCCTCGCTAGATCTCGACTCCATCCTGCAGACCATCATGGAAAAAATGGCGGAATATTTCCGTCCGGATACATGGTCGCTGCTGATGGTCGATGACACACGCGACGAACTCTATTTCGCCATTGCGGTGGGGAGTGCCTCCGAGGCTTTGAAAAACCTGCGTCTGAAAGTGGGCGAGGGCATTGCCGGCTACGTGGCCAAAAATGGCGAGCGCCTGATTGTGCCCGATGTGATGACAGATCCCCGATTCGCCAAACGCATCGATGAGATGACGAAGTGGGAGACGCGGTCCATTGTCTGCTTTCCCGTGCGCTCGCGGCTGCGGGTGCTGGGCGTCATTCAACTGGTGAACGTCGACATGGAACACTTCGGCGATCAGGAAATATTTTTCCTGCAATCGCTCTGCGATTACGCGGCTATCGCGATCGAGAACGCACGAGCGGTGGAGAAGATTCAGGAACTCACCATCACCGACGATTGCACCGGACTATACAACGCGCGCCATCTTTATAAGACGCTGGAAACCGAGGTTTACCGCTCGTCGCGTTTCAGTTATGAGTTCACCGTCGTCTTCATCGATCTGGATCATTTCAAGCAGGTCAATGATACTCACGGGCATCTGATTGGCAGCAAACTGCTGGCTGAGATTGGGTACCTGATTAAAGCTCAACTGCGCTTGATCGACTTTGCATTCCGTTATGGTGGCGACGAATTTGTAGTGCTCCTGCCGCAGACCGGGAAAGACCAGGCCTTAGTCGTGGCGAAACGCTTGCGCGACAGCCTGCGCACCAGCATGTTCTGCAGAGAAGAAGGACTTGATTTGAATGTGCGGGCATCGATGGGAGTGGCAACCTATCCACACGACGCCAAAACGCCGCATGACATCATTCGACAGGCCGACGAAATGATGTACCTGGTGAAAAATACTTCGCGGGACAATATCGGGATTGCGCAGCGCGGGGTGATGAAGTAGCTGTCAGCTCACTCCTTACATCTAGCCACTGTGAAAGCTTAATCCGCCGGAACTGCCGCTGGTTGCGATGCGCGGACCGGCGTGCGGCGCGCCGGTTCGGTTTGCAGCCACTTACGGATTTCCGGGATCGCGGCTCGCGTCGCTAATTCTCCTGCGCGTACCAAAGCCGAGCTGAATTCGAAGGCGTCGTATTTGTAGCCGGTCACGTCCGGCTCAATCACCATATCCGCGGCCTGCTTCCATTGACTGCTGTTCATCTCCTGCGCGATAGCAAAGCATTGTCCGATCACGTCGAATAAATGGCGAGGACCATCGCCATCCGTCCATTTGCCTTTGAGGTGCACGGCCAGTACTCGCTCGGCTCCCATCTGCCGCAGCGGCCGGGTGGGAACGGTGTGTGATAGCATGCCGTCGATCAGCAAGCGTCCACGAACTTTCACCGGCAAGAACATTCCCGGATAGGCGCAACTGGCACGTACGGGGTCGACGAGGGGTCCAGAATGGAAGACTACGCCCTCGCCGGTGGAGAAATCCGTAGCCGTCACGGCCAGAGGAATGCGCAACTCCTCGAAGGTTTTGACTTTGAGAAGTTGGTTCAGGAATCCAATCATGCGCTGGTTGCTGGCGAAGCCGTAGCGCGAAACCGTCCAGCGGGCAATATGTTTGAAGCGTACGCGGGCGGCAACCTGCTCCAGTTCGGCCGCTGAGATTCCGCTGCAATATGCGGCGCCGATAAGCGCGCCGACGCTGGTTCCAGCAATGTAGCGAATCGGGATATTTTCTTCTTCGAGAACTTTAAGCACGCCCACGTGAGCAATGCCGCGGGCGAAGCCACCGCCCAAAGCCAATCCGATGCCCACCCCCGACTGTCTCGACCCCAAGGCCGAGGGATGGGTCGAAAGCCCGCGTCCAAACGCCTGCACCGACCGAATAATCTTATCCAGACTCTTCACGGGTACCTCACCTTTTCCCGATCTTGCCCGGCTACTTTACAGGCGTTTTGCCTGCCGCCCCTGCCCGTTAACCTGGGCTAAATCTGCAAGTAAGATGCCATTTCTAAGGCAATCGTTTCATAGCCAGACTGGTTATGCCAGATTACGACGAAAGGTTACTCACGGGCCATTCAGTGCCGTCTGCCCGTGACTAACCCCTGTGTTCCTGTTAACTTGAGGCCTATGGTGAGAGAGATTTCCTCGGGAGGGGTGGTGGTGCACCGCACGCCCGAAGGCTGGCAAATCGCGGTAATCGAGCCCCGAAAAGATGCTGATCCGCCTGTATCTCCCAAATCGCCAAAGAACACCTCGCAAAAAATGTTACTTGCTTTGCCCAAAGGCATAGTCGATCCGGGAGAAAATCCCGAGCAAACCGCCGCCCGTGAAGTGCTCGAAGAGACCGGTATTACAGCGGTTGCGGTTACAAAACTGGGAGACACGAAGTACGTTTACGTGCGTTCGTGGGGCGACAAAGAGCGGGTTTTCAAGATTGTCAGCTTTTATCTTTTCCGCTATGAATCTGGCCAGATCGACGAAATCGCTCCCGAGATGCGAATCGAAGTCAAACGGGCACGATGGATCGCCCTGCAGGACGCAGTTAAAAAGCTCGCCTATCGGGGCGAAAAAGATATGGTTCGCCGCGCCGAAGATTATCTCAAGGCGCACCCCGACCTTTAACGTCTGCAAAGGGACCATTCGTCACGCGGGTATGTGATCTATAACCTTGACTCCAATCCGACAGACGTCTATTGTGAATCCAACTTGATTGAGGCGCGTGCTGCTGCCATCCTCACCCCACATAATGCGGCACGCGCCTGCGGTATTTTTGGGCTTCTTTTTCCTGTTTCGTCCCACATGTTTATGATCCAGAATGGTAAAAACGGCTGCGTGATGGATAAACTGCGTGAATACGTCTTGTCTGCATGAGAAGAAGAATCTATGGGAAGTAGATCGCGCTGACAAACTCATCGCGCTGTCATTCCCAGCGAAGCGAGGAATCTGGGTTTTCGCCGGCGGCGCGAAGAGCCAATCTGATCGGTATACAACAATTGGAACCTTGTCAGCATGTGGCGGGTGGCGTTTTCAGAATTGGAGCATTTGATTGATGAAGCAAATTCATAGAGTGGCTGTCCTTGGCGCGGGCACCATGGGCGCCCGCATCGCCGCGCACTTCGCGAACGCGGGTGTGCCGAGTTTTCTGCTCGATATCGTTCCGCCGGACGCGGACGTCCCGGCGCGCAACAAGATTGCCGCTGCCGGGCTCGATGCTGCGAAAAAATCCAAGCCCGCAGCTTTCATGGAGTCCTCGCTCGCGCGCCTGATCACGATCGGCAACTTCGACGATGACCTCAAGCGCCTGGCCGGGGTGGACTGGATTATCGAAGCAGTTGTCGAAAACCTCGATCTCAAACGCGCTTTGCTGAGGAAAGTTGAAGGCATTCGCAAACCTGGAACAATCATCACCACCAACACCAGCGGACTGCCAGTCGGGAAGATCGCCGAAGGATTTTCCGAAGATTTCCGCCGCTCCTGGTTTGGCACTCACTTTTTCAATCCCCCCCGCTATATGCGCCTGCTGGAAATCATTCCCACGCCCGATACCGACCGCGGCTCCATCGATGCGGTGGCTCACTTCTGTGACATTCATCTCGGCAAGGGCATAGTCATGGCTAAGGACACGCCGAATTTCATCGGGAATCGCATCGGCACCTTTTCAGTTTTGAATGTCATGCGTCTTATGCAGGAGATGGACCTCAGCATTGAAGACGTCGACGCGCTCACCGGGCAAGCCGTAGGCTGGCCAAGGTCGGCGACGTTCCGCACAATTGATCTGGTGGGACTGGATATTTTGGGTCACGTTGTCAGCAACACGGTCCGTGTGGCCGGCGATTCGGCTCCTCCGCTCGATGAGCGTAGCGACTTGAAGGTGCCGGATTTCTACAAACAGATGTTGGAACGTAAATGGCTGGGCGACAAGACTAAAGGCGGCTTCTACAAGAAGGCGAAAAGCGGCAAAAGTGAAGAAGAACGCCTCGCCCTCGATTGGAAAACGCTCGAATACCACCCGCGCCAGAAACCTAAGTTCCCTGCCCTCGACATAGCGAAAAATATCGAGCAGACCGGAGCGCGTCTGAAGATGCTGCTTGGGCTGGATGGAAGCGCGCCACAAAAGAATGACCGCGCAGGCAAGTTTCTGTGGTCGGCTCTGTCCGACCTGTGGACCTACTCTGCCAACCGCATTCCGGAAATCTCCGATTCCATTGTCGAGATCGATCGCGCCATGCGCCTTGGATTCAGTTGGGAATTGGGTCCGTTCGAACTTTGGGATGCCGCCGGGGTCGAAGCCACGGTTGAGCGCATGAAAAAAGAAGATCGGCCAATCGCGGCGAATGCGGAACAGTTGCTGGCTTCGGGCAAGAAAACCTGGTACCTGGACGATCCCAAAGCTACATCAGGCCGCGCCTATTTCGACCTCAAAACCGTGAACTACGATCCCGTGGAAGTACCCAGCGGAGTCTGGTCGGTCGAAGTCGCAAAGAAAGCGAACGGAGTAGTGAAGAAGAACTCCGGCGCGTCACTGGTTGACCTGGGCGATGGCGTGGCCTGCATCGAGTTTCATTCCAAGATGAACACGATTGGCAGCGACATCGTGCAACTCATTTCGCAAACTTTGAAGCCGGGCGGCGCCGGCGACGCATTCGACGCATTTGTCATTACCAACGACGCAACCAACTTTTCCGTTGGTGCGAATCTCATGTTGTTGCTCATGTCAATCCAGGAAGAAGAGTGGGACGAAGTCGACCTCGCGATTCGCACTTTCCAGGGCATGACTCAGGCCATCAAGTTCTCTCCTAAACCGGTAGTGGCCGCGCCTTTCGGCTTAACCCTCGGCGGAGGCACGGAGATCTCGCTGCACGCAGCCGCCTTGCAACCTCACGCTGAACTGTACATGGGTCTAGTCGAGGTCGGCGTTGGCCTGCTTCCCGGCGCGGGAGGCTGTAAAGAAATGCTGCTGCGTGCGGTAGACAGCGCCGAGTCGATTCGGCCCGGCGGCCGTGGTGAATCCGTCGAACTGATGGAAGCCATGAAGAAAATCTTCGAGACCATCGGTACCGCCAAAGTGGCAACCTCGGCGCACGAGGCTCGCGGCCTGGGCTTTCTGAGAAACTCCGACAGCATTACGATGAACCGCGAACGCGTCCTCGGCGATGCCAAATCCCGTGCCCTGGAGATGGTCCGCAGCGGATACGAGCCTCCACAGCCCCGAGCGGACATTCCCGCACCCGGAGAAAATATCTTCGCGGCGTTGAAGATGGGCGTCTACCTGATGCGCCAAGCGGAATACATCACTGAATACGAAGTAAAACTCGCTACGAAAATCGCAGAGGTTCTGTGCGGCGGAAATGTGACCCCGGGCACGCCGGTAAGCGAGCAGTACATCCTCGACCTCGAGCGCGAAGGATTCAAGTCGCTCTGCGGAGAAAAGAAGACGCAGGAACGAATTCAGTACACACTAAAGACGGGAAAAACGCTGAGAAATTAAAGTTGCTTCCGAACTAACATCTGACGGCCCTAGTGTTTCGAAAATCAGCCATCCTCCGTCTACAATTGGATGAGGAGTTCCTATGCGTGAAGTTGTGATCGCCTCTTCCGTTCGTACGCCCGTGGGACGCGCCTTCAAGGGCACGCTCCGCGCCACGCGTCCTGATGAACTTGCCGCAGTAGCAATTAAGGGCGCGCTCGAACGCGTACCGCAGATCGACGCCAAGGAGATCGAAGACGTCATCCTGGGCTGCGCGATGCCCGAGGCTGAGCAAGGGATGAACGTGGCCCGCATCGCCTCGCTACGCGCCGGCTTGCCAGTTGAAGTCTCGGCCCTGACGATCAATCGTTTCTGCTCGTCCGGATTACAGGCCATAGCCATGGCAGCGGAGCGCATCATGAGCGGCGGCGCGGAAATTATCGTCGCGGGCGGCACCGAATCCATGTCGATGATCCCCATGGGCGGCCACAAAATTTCGCCGAATCCATGGCTCGTCGACCATTACCCCGACGCGTATCTTTCCATGGGCCTGACCGCAGAGAGGCTCGCGCAACGCTTCAGCATCACGCGTGAAGCGGCGGACGAATTCTCGTACCGCAGCCATCAGAAGGCCCTGGCCGCAATTCAAGCCGGCAAGTTTGCAGACGAAACTGTTCCCGTGCCAGTGAGTTTCACCACGCCCAACGGATCGAAACCGAAGCGCCAAGAAATCACCTTTAAAGTCGACGAAGGCCCGCGCGCCGACACTTCGCCTGAAGCCCTGCTCGCGCTCAAGCCCGCATTCCACGCGAAGGGCACTGTCACCGCCGGCAATTCTTCGCAAATGTCTGACGGTGCTGCCGCCACGGTAGTCATGTCCGCAGATCGGGCAAAACAGCTGGGCATCAAGCCGTTGGCGCGTTATGTTTCATTCGCGACAGCCGGATACAAACCCGAAGAAATGGGGTTAGGTCCCGTCTTCGCAATTCCGAAAGCACTCAAGATGGCTGGGCTCGAGTTATCGGACATCGACGTGATCGAATTGAACGAAGCCTTTGCCGCACAATCGCTGGCAGTAATAAAAGAAGCCGGACTTGATCCCGAGCGCGTAAATCCAAACGGCGGCGCGGTTGCATTAGGTCATCCCTTAGGTTGCACTGGAGCAAAGCTGACCGCCGCCATCATTCGTGAGCTCAAGCGTCGCAACGCGAAGTACGGTTTGGTAACCATGTGCGTAGGCGGCGGTATGGGAGCAGCTGGGATCTTCGAAAACTTGGCTTGAGCTCCGTGCGGAGAGCACGAAAGGACACACCTTTCGATTGACCACACACACCCAAACACGCTGAGATTTATCCGTGCCCTGCCTATAGAATTGAAAGATGTTCCTGGTACCTTTGTGGCGAAATGCGTTGGTTGAGGATCTGATCAAATATGGCAACGACAGCAGTTCCGCAAACTAGAATCTCCGGCGGCAGTTTTCTTCTCGAAGAACGCAAGCCCGACGACGTTTTCACGCCTGAAGATTTCACCGAGCAGCACCTTCTCATCGCGCAGACGGCGGAGGAGTTTGCCGTCAACGAGATCGTTCCTAATATCGAGAAGATGGAGCATAAAGATTTTTCCATCACCCGAGACCTGCTGAAAAAAGCTGGTGAACTCGGCCTCAGTTCAGCCGAGATTCCCGAAGCTTATGGCGGCCTTGAAATGGACAAAGTCACGGCGGCCGTAATTGCCGATCACATCGCAAAATATGCCGGCTTCGCCACGACCTGGGGCGGACACACGGGCATTGGCACGCTGCCCATTGTCTATTTCGGAACCGAGGAGCAAAAGCAAAAATACCTGCCCCGTCTCGCAGCGGGAGAAATCGTCGGTGCCTATGCCCTGTCGGAAGCCTCGTCTGGCTCCGACGCGCTGAATTGCCGCACTCGCGCAGAGCTGTCGCAAGACGGAAGGCATTACATTCTCAACGGCGAGAAAATGTGGATCACAAACGCCGGTTTTGCCGACCTGTTCACGGTCTTCGCTAAAGTTGACGGAGAAAAGTTCACGGCGTTTCTGGTGGAAAAATCTTTTCCCGGATTTTCCATCGGCGCGGAAGAGCACAAAATGGGCATCCGCGGCTCCTCTACATGTCCCATTATTTTGAACGACTGCAAAGTTCCAGCTGAAAACGTACTTGGCGAAATCGGCAAGGGCCACGTCATCGCCTTCAACATCCTGAACGTCGGTCGCTTCAAGCTGGGCGCAATGTGCGTCGGCGGGGCACGCCTGTCCCTTGAAAACGCCATCGGTTACGCCAAGCAGCGCAAAGCCTTCAACAAGGTAATCGCCGATTTCGGTCTGGTTCGCGAAAAGCTCGCCAATATGGCGGTGGGAGTCTACACCGGAGAATCGCTTGTCTATCGTACCGTTGGCATGATGGACGCCGCGCTGTCTGAGGTCGACAAAACGGCAGCCGATGCCGCGAAAGAAACCCGCAAAGCCATCGAGGAATATGCCGTCGAGTGCTCCATCATAAAAGTCTGGGGCTCCGAGATGGTCGGCTATGTGGTCGATGAAACCGTGCAGATTTACGG
>DASYOD010000052.1:0-40295 GCA_036008085.1 Terriglobales bacterium | reverse complement strand
TGAGGTCGACAAAACGGCAGCCGATGCCGCGAAAGAAACCCGCAAAGCCATCGAGGAATATGCCGTCGAGTGCTCCATCATAAAAGTCTGGGGCTCCGAGATGGTCGGCTATGTGGTCGATGAAACCGTGCAGATTTACGGTGGCTATGGCTTCGTCGAAGAATATCCGGCCGAGCGCGCCTACCGCGACGCCCGCATCAATCGCATCTTCGAAGGCACCAACGAAATCAACCGGCTAATCATCACCGGATTTCTGCTAAAGCGCGCCATGTCGGGCCAGTTGCCGCTCATGCCTGCGATCAAGAAACTGATGGATGAAGTGTTATCCGGACCTTCGATGGGGGAAGAACTAGAAGGCCCGCTAGCCGAAGAACGCAAACTGGTAACGTCGGCAAAAAAACTCGGCCTGTTCGTCGCGGGAGCAGCCACGCAGAAATTCATGCAGGCTATCCAGGATCAGCAGGAAGTCATGGGAGCGATTGCTGACATAGTCATCGAAACCTACGCGATGGAATCGGCTGTGCTGCGGGCGCAGAAGATCGCCGATCGCAATGGAGAAAACGCCGCATCCTTGCCGATTGCCATGACTCGCGTTTATCTATCCCAAGCCATGGAGAAAATCGAAGTCGCAGCCAGGAAAGTCATCGCCGCCGTCGCTGACGGCGACATGCTGCGCACCCAATTAGCTATCCTGCGCCGCTTGGCGAAGCATGAGCCGTTCAACACAATTGAGCTACGCCAGCAGATCGCGCAGAAGGTGATCGAGCGAGGGAAGTACACGCTGGCGTAGAGTCGCTTCTGCCATAACATGAGGCCCGTTACGGATTTCATCCCGACCGGAGTTTCTCATTCCCGAAAGGAATGAGAAGCGGAGTGGAGGGATCTGGTGTTTCGGACAGAAATGCTTTAACAAAATGCCTCGACGCACATATGCAGCCATCGTGCACAAGGAAGGCGAACTGTTTGTCGCCGAATGCCCCGAGGTAGGCTCAGTGAGCCAGGGCAAGACCATTGAAGAAGCGGTCGCCCACCTTCAAGAAGCCACCGAATCGTACCTGGAAGAATTTCCTGCCACGGATCACGGCAGACCATTCATCACGGTGTTCGAAGCCGTCTCAAATTCCCGTGACTATCTGACTCAGCACTGATTCCCCCGGCGACGGCGCGAGGGCGGTTTCAGACCGAACAACAATTGGGCGGTCGCGTAAAAGAAAAACAACTCCAGAAACGAAGCTCCTAGCCAATAGAACCACCCGAAGCGACTCACCACAAGGACGAATATCAAGAGATGTAGCACCAGCCACGCAAAGAAGAAGGAAATGAAAGGGATTGATCTGAACTCGTCGCGGTATTCCCATCCGACTCCTGCAAAAAAAACCCACAGATAACCACCCCAACAGCACCCAAACCGGATCAACATGATACTTATCGGCCAGAAAAAAATGCACTCCCACCTACCACGATAACCAGCAATGCCGCGCCGATCAGCGAGAGGCGGTCCAGCAGTTTTTTTACCCCACCACCGGGCGTTTGTGAGGGCATCCCCACTATGTCCGACATTTTTCGATCTCCAGCACTGAGCGCCGTGTTGAGATTTTTGCGGGCAAGAAAGCCCGCGTTACACTTGTTTAGTCTTCAACTTCTCCATCACGCTCTGAATCAGTTCCTTCGCATCGGTCAGATTTTTCATCACCATCTGGATATCCATGACCGGCTTGCCCGGCCAGCGCTGGCTTTGGCAGTAAACGCCGTGTTGTCCGACCAAAGCCATGGCGTCTGTGATCATGTCCATTGTGACGGCCAGTCGTCCCCGCGGAACGCCCATCATTGTTTCGTAGTGTTCCAGTTCTTCCTGCTTCTCGTCGAATACCGGCATGATGAGATTGTAACGGCTGTCTGCGGTGGCGCATAATTGTGGGCTTGCTGTCCAAATTGTTGATCTGTACGTCAAAGAATCTAGCATTCGTAAAAGGCCAAATACTTCAGGAGGAACTCATGTGCAAAAAAATTGTACTTCTCACTTCACTGTTACTCACGTTCACGGTACTCGCCGCATGCCAGCAGGATAAGAGCAAGCGTCCCAGCCCGCTCGCCCAGGCGCAATGCAGTTTTTCCGACGGTAAAACCATCACCGTTGACTACTCCAGCCCGCGCATGAAGGGCCGCAAAATTTACGGAGGCCTGGTGCCTTATGGCAAAGTGGACCGCACCGGCGCCAACGAAGCCACCACATTCGTGCCCACCGCCGACGTGACGGTTGGCGGCAAGAGTGTTCCCGCGGGGAATTACACCATCTTTACCATCCCCAATCCTGACAAGTGGACGCTGATCATCAACAAGAAAACCGGCGAGTGGGGTATTCCTTACAAGTATGAGACCGACGAGCTGGCCCGCGTAGACATGAAAGTTTCACCGACTCCGTCGCCGGTCGAGAATTTCACGATTTCCTTCGATCAGAAGGGAAATACCTGCACGCTTAATATCAGTTGGGAAAACAATCAAGCCTCGGTGGACATCAGCGAGAAAAAATAGCCCAACATCTGACCAGCAATATAATTGTCATCCCGAGCGAAGCGAGGATCTAGCTCGGGATGACCCACATAGTTCAGCTGTCCTTTGTGGTGAATGCTTTTATTGAGCCGGTTTCCATCGCAGAACGGGTTTCCTCGCCGCAGCAGTTTCATCAAGTCGTGACACGCGAGTGGTATGAGGCGCAGCCAGCACCATCTGCGGATCTTCGTTTACTTCTTCTGCAATGGACTTCATCGCTTCAATAAACAAATCCAGCTCTTCTTTGGGCTCGCTCTCGGTGGGCTCGATCATGAGAGCACCCGGAACAATCAGCGGGAATGCCGTTGTATAAGGATGGAAGCCGTAATCGATGAGCCGTTTGGCGATGTCCATGGTCTTCACGCCTTTTTTCGCCTGGACTTTATCGCTGAAAACCACTTCGTGCATCGTAGGCGTGGAATAAGGCAAGTCATAGACACCCTCGAGACCTTTGCGAATGTAGTTGGCATTGAGCACAGCATCTTCCGTAGTCTGACGCAAACCGTCGGGGCCGTTGGCCAAGGTATAGGCGAGCGCACGGACAAACATTCCAAAGTTCCCGTAGAAAGCGCGCACCCGGCCTACCGACTGCGGCCGGTTGTACTCGAAGCCCAGAGTGCCGTCAGGCTTGGTGATGAGCACAGGCGTTGGTAAAAACGGATCGAGAATCTTTTTTACCGCGACCGGACCCGAACCGGGTCCCCCGCCGCCGTGGGGCGTGGAAAAAGTTTTGTGTAAATTCAAGTGCATCAAATCCACGCCGAAGTCGCCGGGACGCACCTTTCCCACCAGCGCGTTCATGTTGGCGCCGTCCATGTAGAGCAAGCCGCCTTTAGCGTGCATAATGTCCGCGATCTTGTGAATCTCCTGCTCGAAAACTCCAAGAGTATTGGGATTCGTCAACATCAGCGCCGCTACTTCTTCGTTCATCTGCGATGCCAGTGCCGCCACATCCACCATTCCCTGAGCGTTCGATTTCAGGTTCTCCACCGCGTAACCAACCATCGCGGCAGTCGCGGGATTGGTACCATGCGCGGAATCAGGAATCAGAATTTTCTTGCGAGGCGCGCCCTTGGAGTGATGGTAGGCACGCACTAAAAGAAGACCAGTCAACTCGCCATGCGCGCCGGCGGCAGGCTGCAATGTGATCGCATCCATGCCCGTGATCTCAATCAGACACTCACTAAGGGTTCTGAGAATGCGCAACGCGCCCTGCGAAACCTTCTCCGGCTGATACGGATGCCCGTTAGCCAGCCCCTCCAATCGCGAAACGACTTCATTCACGCGCGGGTTGTACTTCATCGTGCAAGAGCCAAGCGGGTACATGCCAAGATCGATGGCGTAATTCCAGGTCGAAAGCCGGGTGAAGTGGCGGATAATTTCAATCTCGCTCACCTCCGGCATGTTGCCCAGGTCTTTTCTTTCGCTGGACCCTAAAAGCTGTGCAGCATCGACTTCAGGTACGTCCAGCGGAGGCAGCCTCCACGCCGCTTTTCCCGCCGAAGACTTCTCGAAAATCAATCCTTCGTTCTGATTGACGTGGGTGGTGGCTTTGCGAGTCGTGTGCTTCATCGCACCACCTCCTGGACATCCGCCTGTTCTTTGGAGGATTTCGCAGACCGCTCGGTTTGTGTTACCTCACTCACTGCGGTATCGATCGCCGCACGAGTAGTCATCTCCGTGCAACACCACAGCGCGGCATTACCGAGCTCAGGATAAAACTTCCTCAGCGGAAACCCGCCGATGATCTTCTGTTCGAGAAGCCGATTATTGATCGCGTAGGGATCTTCGTTGGTCCGCACGACAAACTCGTTGAAGCGAGGCGCACCGTCAAAAAGTACTCTTGCGTGCTTGCCGAACTGCTTGGACGCGTACGCGGCCTTCGCCAAATTCTGTTTTGCCAGTTCTCGCAATCCGACCTTTCCATAAATCGTCATGAAAATATTGGCCATTAACGCAATCAACGCCTGATTGGTGCAGATATTCGAAGTCGCCTTCTCGCGCCGAATGTGCTGCTCGCGCGTGGCCAATGTCAGAACGAAGCCGCGCTTGCCGTTTCTGTCTGTGGTCTGACCGACAAGACGCCCGGGCATCTGACGCACGAATTGCTCGCGGGTGGCAATCACACCGCAATACGGTCCGCCAAATCCAAGGGGCACACCAAACGACTGCGCTTCCATCGCAATAATATCGGCTTGCCGCGGCGGCTCGACAATGCCGAGCGAAACCGCTTCCGCAATAGAAACCACCAGCATCGCCCCGTGTTTGTGCGCGATGTCAGCGATGGCCGCCACGTCTTCAATGGTTCCAAAAAAGTTGGGCGATTGAATCAGGACGCACGCGGTGTCGTTAGTAATCGAAGTCTCAAGCTCGCTGAGATTCACTCTCCCGTTGTCGGTGAACGACACGGTCGACAACGGCATTCCCTGGTGGTGAGCGTACGTCGCCAAAACTTCCCGATACTCAGGATGAACGCTGCGCGCAATGACAACCGAGTGCCGCCCAGTAAGCCGCGCCGCCATCATCACCGATTCGGCAGCCGCCGTCGACCCATCGTACATGCTTGCGTTGGCGACCTCCATGCCCGTCAACTCGGAAATCATGGTTTGGAATTCGAAAATGGATTGCAGGGTGCCTTGCGAGATTTCGGCTTGATAAGGGGTGTAGGCGGTTAGGAATTCGCCGCGGGAAATCAGCGAATCAATGATGACTGGGCGGTAGTGATAATACGCGCCGGCGCCTAGAAAACTTGTGAAGCCGTCACCGTTTTCGCGGGAGCGTTCGCGGAACCAGTCTACGATTTCTGATTCGGCCATCTGGCGCGGAACTTTCAGGTCGCGATTGAGCCGGTACTCGGCTGGAATGGGTGCGAACAAGTCATCGATGGAGCGCGCGCCGATGGCTTTCAGCATGGCTTCGCGGTCGGCGGGAGATTTCGGGAGATATCGCATAGGAAATAAATTAGATGAGACCAGAGGCCATTTCGATTGACGATTGCCAATTTTCGATTTCCGCTCTGTGATGCGATGAGGCTTGTTTAGTTAAAATCGGCAATCCTTCTACCCGCCTTCTTCTGCGACGAACTTGTCGTAATCTGCAGCGGAAAGCAAACCGTTTAGTTCATTCGGATCTTTGAGCGTGATTTTGAGCATCCACGCGCCGTGCGCATCTTTGTTGATCTTCTCCGGGGCTGTTGCCAGTTCTGCATTCACCTCGGTTACGGTGCCAGAAACGGGGGCGTAGAGGTCGGAGACAGCCTTGACTGATTCGACTGAGCCGAAAGTTTTGCCCTTGGTAATCTCAGTGCCAGGCTTGGGCAGTTCGACGAACACGATGTCGCCGAGCGCTTCCTGCGCGTGGCGCGTGATGCCGACGGTTGCGTTCTTGCCATCGGGTTTGATCCACTCGTGTTCTTTGGTGTACTTGAAGTCGGTTGGGTAGGACATAAATCGCTTTTAGCTCCTAGCTTTAGCTTCTAGCTTGTAGCGTTCTAACTCTTTTTCGGGCGCTTGTAGAACGGCGTTGGCACTACCTTCGCCTTCACGCCTTGGCCGCGGATTTCTACTTTTACCGTTGATCCTACATTCGCAAACTCGGGTGGTACGTACGCTAGTGCGATATTCTTTTTCAAAAACGGGGCGTAGGATCCGCTGGTTACGTATCCGATTTCGCGGCCGGCTTCGTCCTGAACCTTGTGGCCGTCGCGGGCTATGCCTCGCTCTGCCATTTCTACTCCGACCAGTGTTCGTTTCGCTCCGGCGGCCTTCGCTTTTTCGAGGGCGGCGTGGCCGATGAAGTCTGGCTTTTCCATTTTGCAGAAACGATCCAGGTTCGCTTCCCAAACATTAATCGTATCTGAAATTTCGTGTCCGTAGAGCGACAGCGCGCCTTCGAGCCGCAGCGTGTTGCGTGAGCCCAGGCCGCACGGCACTACTCCGAATTCCCTTCCCGCTTCGAGCACTTTATTCCAGACCATGGCGCTGGTGGCTTCGTCGGCTGGGACGTAGATTTCGAATCCATCTTCGGCGGTATAGCCGGTGCGCGCGATCAGAATGTTCTTGAGCCCGCAGACTGTGCCGCGCGTGACCCAATAAAATTTCACCGCGGAAAGATCGGCGTCGGTGAGCTTCTGCAGCAGATTCACACCCTTGGGACCCTGAATCGCGATTTGAGTAAAGTCGTCGGATAGATTTTCGACCTTGCAGTCAAACTGCCGCGTGTTGTCGCGTACCCAGTTGAAATCTTTTTCCCGCGTCCCTGCATTGATTACCAGCAGGTAATCGTCCTCGCCCAGACGATGCACGATCACATCATCCACAAACGTTCCCTGCGGATACAGCAGCGCCGAATACTGCGCCTGGCCGATGGCGAGCCGCGACGCATCGTTCATGGAAATGTGCTGAACCGCACCCAGCGCCTCAGGCCCTGGCAGGCGAATGTCGCCCATATGCGAGACGTCGAAGATGCCCACGCCATTGCGAACCGCATTGTGCTCGGCAATAATGCCGCCTGCCGACGGATATTCGACTGGCATATCCCAGCCATTGAAGTCGACCATCTTCGCGCCCATCTGGCGATGGACGGCATTGAGTGCCGTCTTGCGAATGGTCGGCGTGGTCGATTGAACAGCGGACAATGATCCCTCGATCAGAGCAGTGGCTGCCGGGATGGTGAAACTCATTACCCTAACATGCGGACGGCGGGGCGTTCAACCGGGCCGCGCCCGCGACGAAAAAAACCCCGCCCAAGCGGAGCTTGAGCGGGGCACCCTCAAGGGTTAATCAGGCTTAGGACGGGCCAGCGGGCTGGCTCACCCGTTTACAGCATAGACTCTCCTCTTACACTCACAGGCTTGGAAGTCCATTTCACCCCCGAGCAGGAAGCGCAGCTATCGCAAATCGCCAGCTGTGCCGGTATGGATACCGAGCGACTGGTAAAGGATGCGGTGTTGCGCCTGCTTGAACAGGATGCCCGGTTTCGTGCCGCCGTGCGAGAAGGCGTCGCGCAGGCCGACCGGGGGGGAATTTATCGAAGAGGAAGAGATGGACGCGCGCATCGAGCGGATGCTTAAGTCCTGATGCGTATCCGCTGGACGCCAGGCGCCGCAGCGGAGAAAATCATTCCATCAGCACGGGCGTAGCTTCTCTGGGAACTCTTGCCGCTTTCCCACTTCTCGCACAGAACGCGAGAAATGGGGCACCCGGCGTCTTCGTCTCGTTTGGACATGCGAAGCCCCGGTCGGGATGACGATCGCCAGGAAATGCATCTGTGATTATTTAAGAAACAAGTGCAGGGATCCTTCGTTGGGAGTCGCTCGCTTCGCGTGCGACTCCGCTGCCTCAGGATGACCATTGTGCAGGATGACGATTCGTCTTAGCGTCGGGCTCGGGCGGCTCGGGGCTTTGATGGTTGGGCGCGGAGGAGGTGCCAGGCTTCGCGGTAGCGGGCGTATTTGAGATTTTCGCGGTGGGGTGAGAGATGAATATGGTATTGCCCCTCGAATTCGTGGGCGGGCACGATGTACCAGAGATTCTTTGGGATTATGTAGGCGGCAACGAAATCGATCTCGTTGGCGCCGTAGGGTCCGCTGCGGGTGAATACGCAGCAGGCGTAGGTGCCACGGCGCAAGAATTTAGTCGACTTTACCTGCACCCGCAGGAAGTGTCCGTGATGCTCGATGGCAAAGTCATAATGGGCCATTTCGCCCCAAGGCTTGGTGATGCATAGTCCGTGCTCGGCGGCGCGGGCCATAAAGATCAGTTCTGCCCACTCACCCCGCTGCTTGGGGTGTTTGATGTCAATTCCTCGGTTTGTCATGAATGTGATTTCCTGGAAAATGCTGGTTGCGATGGGAAGCGGCCAATAAAAAACGCGACCCCGGCGGGGTCGCGTGTGAGCTAATTAATATAGCTGCATTATATCATATGGAATAAGGTAAACCCGCCAAAATTTGGAATTTATATTTCCAATGTTGACATGCGGTTGGGCGGAATCGTGTGGTTTTTGCCTATTGACAAGATTTTGGCCGGGCGGCGATCGCGCTGCAGTTTGGCCCAAGTTAGCGTCCACGGAACGGACACGAACCTGGGCGCTGCTTGGTCCTTTCAGGCGCGTCTTATGGCGGCGATGGTCAATTTGGGGCGGCGGTCTGTTGGGCTGGATTTTCGGCTTCAGGCCGCTGCGTGAGCGTAACCCGTTGAAGGGTCGAGCCTACGACATCAAACAACTTGACGTAGGGTGGGCCGTCCAAGAGTTTTCCCAGAAGCTTCAACGCCTCCGGATAAGCGGTTGCGTCGTAAGTTTGTGCATTGCATTGCTGATCCCAGAAGCTAATAGTTGCGACCTCCAGGCCGTCGGGCGCAGCCAGCGTGATCAAGTCGAGAAATCCTTCCTGCTTTCGTAGCCAGGGCAGAATCTCGCATTCGATCAGATTCGTAAATTCCGTAATCGAATTCGGCTTCAGCCTGGCAGCGACCTTGCGGGCAAACATGTTGCCTCCTCGGGGTGTCGAGCAGGTTCCCAATTCAAAGGATCGGAGCCAATACGGGGCACCGCTCATTTGGTAGTGCGTTTCAGCACCGTAGCGTTACAGACTTGTGCCGCAGGGGCTGGCCCTCAGAGCTAAAGCCATACAGCAGTGAGCCCAGGTAGCGTCCAAAGAACGGACGCGAACCTGGGGCACCGCTGTGCTGTGTCAGTATTCGTGACTAGGCTGACATGGCTCGTCGCTGTGTCCGGTTTTCACGGACGGAGGCGACACCTCGGCGGATGTTCAGCCAGCCGTTTTCCTGAAGAATGCGGAAAAGGTCATAGCTGTAGGGCACCTCGCCGGTGATGATCTCTTCCTTTCCTTGATCATCGGTTACGGCGAAGGCCACTTGCATTGGATCATCGGGTGAGTTTTGCCTGGTAAAGTGGACGAGTTTTACGTTGAGGGATGACTGCTCCTGGACTGGTTGTAATTGCATGTTTTCTCCTTTGTCCCTTGTTGGGTAGTTACAACTAGGGAAAGATCTAACACGCAACTAATGCGCATATTTTTGTAAAGGTTTGTCCTCGTTGGATGAGAAGGCTTATGTCTTGGGCCCACTCGTCTCTTCTACTGTGGCGTCAGAAGAAATGCGTGGAGATTGGTGCCGTTGCGGGTGCCATAGCCGACAATTTTTCCCGCGTCGTTGATACCGTTGGCGACGTCAAGCTCCCATCCCGAATTCGGGGGAATCAGATTGTTCAAATCAAGAATCTTTCGGCCGTTGTAAATGAAGGCGTGATAGATACTGCTTTCGGTTGTGCTCTGGCCGACTACGATCCCAGAATTATTGATCGCGAAACCCCAGCTCGCTGATCCGGCAATCACGCCCAGGTCCTTGAGCTTTCCGCCGGTCGTGATAAAGGCGTGCAGATCTCCGTTAGTGGTGTATGCAGCCCCGGTGATCTGGCCTTTGTCGTTGATGGCGTATGCCTGGCTGAAGGCTCCTCCTAAAGTTCCAAGCTGTTTCATCTTGCCGTTCTTCCAGACGAAACCGAAAAAACCATTTGTAGCCCAGGAAGTTCCGACTACGACTCCAGCATTGTTGATGCCGTCTCCGCTGCTCCAACCTTGTCCGCCGAGCGTTCCCAGGCTGATCATCTTGCCGTTGCTGTAGAGAAAGGGAACGACGCCTTGATCGGTGGTGTACGAGGCGCCGACCACCTGGCCGGAGTCATTTAGGCCATAACCAACCGAGGAGCCCCCACCGAGATCGCCAATGTCGACGAGTTTCCCTTTGACCGTTAAGAATGCGCGATACGTGCCCGACGCGTTGGTGGAATATCCGGCGATCTGGGCGGACTTGTTGATAGCGTTGCCGATTGCTTTGCCGCCGCCGAGGCTGCCCAGGTCGGTCATTTTGCCCTTCGAGTAAAGAATGACGACGCCGTTGCCGCTGGAGTCTCCGGCCATGCCGCTGATCTGTCCGCGAGCGTTGATCGCCTGGGCCTGGCTGAAAATCCCGCCGGGAAGGTCACCGAGGTCGGTGATTTTGTAAGTTTGCGCGGCGCACAATGAAACCGCAGCAGTGACAGACAGAACAAGGAGGAGCCGTCGTAGAAACGCGTTCATCTTTATCTCCTTCATTGGTCGAAATGACATCGGTGGAAATCAGGAGCGGCAACATTCTGCACGATGTTTAAGGCGAGATTGTCAAATCCATGTCATTTTTTTCATTAGTTACCAACGACACTTTCGCGCTGCCCCTCCCCTGCGCTAGAGTTCGCCCATGGCCACTTCTACGCCGAGAAAATATCGCTGCCTGCAATGCGAGATGACAGAAGATCGATGCGACTGTGAAAGATACTGCTGCCTTTGCCAATCGTTGATCGAGGTCCGGCTTTGCGAAGACAGTTTGTATTACTGCAAGCCTTGCCGTGATGCCTGCGGTTACAAAGTTTCGGAGTCAAGTTCGGAGTCGCACTTCTAGCTTTCGGTCTCTGCGAAGCGCCGCCAGCTTCTTTCAGATGTCCCGTCATTACCTCGGCGACTAAAAGCCGCCTTTAGTTTTTCCTGGGCCTACGGCGCGGCTGCAGCCTGCGCCCCTTCAAAACCAGCATTTTGATTCGCGGTCTGCTAGATGACTACCGCTTCTTTGTATTCGCCGAATACTTTGCGCATGGTATCGGAGATTTCGCCGACTGTGGCGTAGGCTTCCACGGCGGTGACGATGTGCGGCATTAGATTTGTGCCGGAGCGGGCGGCGTCTTCGATCTTCTTCAGAGAATCTTCCCAGGGTTTAGCGTCGCGGCGGGTGCGCATGGCGCGCAAACGTTCGATCTGCTTGCGTTCGAGTGATTCGTCGGCATGAAAGGTGGGAATGGGTTTTTCCTGCTCTACCGTGAACCGGTTTACTCCTACCACTACAGCTTCGGCGCGATCCACCTGTTGCTGATATTCGTAGGCGGCATTTTGAATTTCCTGCTGCACATAGCCGCGTTCGATGGCTTTCAGCATTCCGCCAAGGGCTTCAATCTTGTCCAGATACTCGGTGGCGCGCTTCTCGATTTCGTTGGTCAAGGCTTCGATGTAATAAGAACCGGCTAGGGGGTCGACGGTCTGAGGCACACCGGATTCGTAGCCAATAATTTGTTGCGTGCGCAACGCAATGCGCGCTGCTTGCTCGGTTGGCAGGGCGAGAGCTTCGTCGTAAGAATTGGTGTGCAGCGATTGTGTGCCGCCGAGAACCGCGGCCATAGCCTGAATTGCGGTGCGAACGATATTGTTTTCCGGTTGCTGCGCGGTCAGCGTGGAGCCGGCGGTCTGGGTATGGAAGCGCAGCATCCAGGACCGCGGATTCTTGGCCTTGAAATGCTCGCGCATTATCCGGGCCCACATGCGGCGGGCGACGCGGAACTTGGCCACTTCCTCGAGAAAATTGCTGTGGGCGTTGAAGAAAAACGAAAGGCGCGGAGCGAACTTATCGACATCGAGACCGGAATCGATGGCTGCTTGTACATAGGCCATGGCATTCGCCAGGGTGAACGCAACTTCCTGCACCGCGGTCGATCCCGCTTCCCGCATGTGATAGCCGGAGATAGAAATCGTGTTCCACTCAGGAACGTTTTCGTTGGTCCAGGCAAACAGGTCGGTGATGATGCGCATGGCCTGCTTTGGCGGATAAATGTACGTTCCCCGCGCGATGAATTCTTTCAAGACGTCGTTCTGCACTGTGCCGGAAAGTTTGCGGACATCCCCGCCCTGACGGCGGGCCACGCCGACATACAACGCCAGCAGGATCGAGGCTGTGGCGTTGATGGTCATCGACGTCGAAATTTTGGTCAGATCGATGCCGTCGAAAAGAAGCTGCATGTCTTCGATCGAATCGATAGCGACGCCGACTTTGCCGACTTCTCCTACGGCCAGAGGGTGATCGGAATCTAATCCGATTTGCGTGGGCAGATCGAACGCGACGGAGAGCCCGGTGGTTCCGTTCGCCAGCAGATATTTGTAGCGCTTGTTGGATTCTTCGGCATCGCCCATGCCTGCGTACTGGCGCATGGTCCAGAGGCGTCCGCGGTACATCGTGGCTTGTACGCCGCGAGTGAAGGGATATTCGCCTGGATAGCCTACGTCGCGGTCATAGTCCCAAGCTTCGAGATCAGCGGGAGTGTATAGCGGACGAACGGTTATGTGGGATTCAGTCTCGGGATCGAGAGCGGATTTCATTTTCGTACAGCAAAACCATTAACCCAAAGGATGCAAAAGTGCACAAAGGAAGACGATTGGCAGAGAGCGTATTTTTATTAGAAATACATTCTCTTACTTTGTGTACCTGCGTGTCCTCTGTGGTTAACGGTTCTGACTTCTTCTTCGGACCTTCCAAAACGAGCTTACGCCGAACCATGCGAAGAGGCCAGCAAAACACATCGCCAGCATGGCGCGGCTCGAGGTTGCATGGCCAGCGTGATACTTGTTGTACTCGCGAACGAAGGCCAGGATCCCGATACCAGCTAAGGCCAAGAAAACAAAACCTGTGACCTCGAGCCAGAGTTGCCCAAGCACGCGTCCGCAGTGGGCGGCCGTGGCTCGTCCCGCTTTCGTGACCGCGCCCAAGGTGCGCGAGCGGCCGGCCTGCTGAGATATCACTCTTCCGGCGACACGGGCGGCAATGCCCAGTTTTCGAGTGGTGGAAACACCCTGCATTTTCATAATTCTACCAATATTTCGCGAGCGAGGTTTCGTGGGGCGAGTTTCGGGGTACAATGTCGCGGCTTGTGGCGGTTCGGATGCGAAACATTCCGAGCCAAGGTGGCATCTAATTAATCACAGGCGCGAGAACCATTGGCTTGCGTCGAGAGTAAAATTGAGATATAGGAATTGGATCTTGCAAGGGGGTTACGTGGACCAGCAATTGAAGCAGTTGATGAAGGAACTGGGCGAAGCGATCAACGAATCATTGGCTGACTCCGAACCCATCGCTGATGTGGTGTCGCGAATCAAAGAGGGCGGGTACGACATTTTCCTGGTGCTGGAAGCCACTATTGGAGTAAGCAAGCCGGGCGAGAAGACCACCGAAAAACCGTCGCTCATAACCACCGAGTTCAAGATTAACGATCAGGATCTGAAATTCCTCAAGTCGCTGCGCATTAAAGTTGAGGACGACGCGGCGTAAGCGAAGGCCTGTGGTTATTGTCATTTCCGACTGGATGGCCGATTCCCATCGGTTGTCCGTCCCAAACAACTGACCTAAGCGTGCCGGACGCTGCCTTTTCGCTCCTTTCAGAGGCAGGCGAAACCCAGATTGGTCGTCGCTCGCGCTCCTCGGAATGACAATAGGGTGTTATTAAGGCGTAAGCACGAGCGGGACGCTCGCGCCTACACGCTTGAGACGCTATTATTAATGAACATGTATCAACCTGTGCCAAGGGTGCCCGATTTCCCCACCATGGAGCGCGAGATGCTGCGCTTCTGGGACGAGCACCGTATCTTCGACAAGCTCCGGCAGAAGAATGCGAACGGTCCGCGCTGGTCTTTCATCGATGGACCCATTACGGCGAATAATCCCATGGGCGTGCATCACGCGTGGGGCCGGTCGTTGAAGGATATGTATCAGCGCTACCACGCCATGAATGGTCAGGCGGAGCGCTACCAGAACGGCTTCGACTGCCAGGGCTTGTGGGTTGAGGTGGAGGTGGAAAAAAGCCTTGGACTCAAAACCAAGCGCGAGATCCACAACTACGGTATCGAGAAATTTGTTCGCGCCTGCAAGGAACGCGTCTTGACCTACGCGGCGCGGCAGACCGAGCAGTCGATTCGCCTGGGATACTGGTGCGATTGGGACGATCCGTTAGTTTTGCTTGCCCTGCGCGACGCATTGGCGGATGGGGACAAAGTCGTAACCGTGAAACCGCCGAGTGGCCGCGTCGAAACGGCGCGTGCCAGCGAGATTGTCCGCAAACTGGGTTCGGCCGAATACGGCGGAAGCTACTTCACGTTCTCCGACGAAAACAATTTTACGATCTGGGCATTTCTCAAGAAGTGTCACGAGGAAGGCTTCATCTATCGCGGTCATGATGTTATGCCCTGGTGCGGACGCTGCGGCACGGGATTATCGCAAATGGAAGTGGCGGAGGGCCGACGCATCACTACGCATACTTCGGTGTTTGTGCGCTACCCTATTAAAGGCCAGGAAAAGACTGCGCTCCTGGTGTGGACAACGACGCCGTGGACGCTGGCTTCCAACGTCGCGGTTGCAGTTAATCCGGACATGACTTACGTGAAGGTTCGCCACGGAGATTGGACGTACTACGTGGCGAAAGCGAACTTCGAGCGCGACCGCGTGCAGGAGTTGCAAGTTGAAGGAAAACACGAGACTCACAAATTGCCCTCGATTCGGACGATTTTGAAGGGCAGCGGAACGGTCGAAGTGTTGGAAGAATTGCCGGGGCGCGATCTGCTTGGTCTTACTTACACCGGGCCGTTCGACGAACTGCCTGCGCAAAACGCGCCGGGGGGTGTTTTTTCTTACGGCTCGACGGGCGGCGGCAAGTCTGCCGCCGAGTCGCACCGCGTTATTGCGTGGAAAGAAATAAGCGAGGCGGAAGGCACGGGGTTAGTTCACATTGCACCGGGTTGCGGCGCTGAAGACCAGGAACTCGGCAGGGAAAATAATCTTCCGTTCATTGCGCCGCTCGATGAGAGCTCGGTTTTTCAAGAAGGATTTGGTCCGCTTACCGGACGCAACGCCAATGAAGTGTCCGATTATGTTGTCGCAGCGCTGAAGGCCAAGGGGTTGCTGGTCGCACGCGAACCCTATCCTCATGTTTACCCGCACTGCTGGCGTTGCAAGTCGGAGTTGGTGTTTCGTCCCGTGGACGAATGGTTTATCCGCATGGACTGGCGCGATCGCATCGAGCGCACTGTGCCGACCATCCGCTGGATTCCACCCGAGGGCGAAGCCCGCGAACTGGATTGGCTGCACAACATGCGCGACTGGATGATTTCCAAGAAACGCTTCTGGGGGCTGGCGCTGCCCATTTGGGTGTGCAAGGAATGCGAGCATTTCATGGTGATCGGAAGCCGTGAAGAATTGAAAGAGCGCGCAGTCGAGGGCTGGGAAATATTCGAAGGCAATTCGCCGCACCGTCCTTATATTGATGCGGTCAAGATTCGATGCGAGAAGTGCAGCGGCCTCGCCTCGCGGGTGGCCGACGTGGGGAATCCCTGGCTGGACGCGGGCATTGTGCCGTTCAGCACGTTGCGCTACATGTCAGATCGCGCTTACTGGGAGAAGTGGTTTCCGGCTGATCTTGTGCTTGAGAGTTTTCCCGGACAGTTCCGCAACTGGTTTTACTCCATGCTGGCGATGAGTGCGATGATCGACGGGCGCGCTCCGTTCAAAGCCTTGCTGGGCCATGCACTGGTGCGCGATGCGCGCGGAGAAGAGATGCATAAGTCGAAGGGCAACTCCATCGCATTCGATGAGGCAGCGGAAGCGCTGGGCGCGGAGGTCATGCGTTACATTTACGCCGAACAGAAGACAGCGCAAAATCTGAATTTCCCCGACTTGCATCCGACCGGGAACGTGGGCCAGACCATCGATGGAGAGGCGCGGCGGAAACTGTTGACCTTCTGGAACTGCTACAGCTTCTTCGTCAGCAACGCCCGATCCGACGGTTGGAAGCCAGGGTCGCCGGTTCCGGTCACTAACCAACTGGATCGCTGGGTGCTGAGCCGGCTGCAGCGTCTCGTGGAAGCAGCGCGCACTGCGTTCGATAACTACGAACATTATCGGTTGATCGATGCCTTTCAAATTTTCGACGACGAATTTTCCAACTGGTATCTTCGCCGCTCGCGCCGCCGCTTTTGGGCGAATGAGCCCGATGCTTATCAAACCATGTACACGGTGCTCACAACCGTGACTCGGGTGATGGCGCCGGCGCTGCCGTTTTTGACTGAGGAGATTTATCAGAACCTGGTGTGCTCGGTAGATCCGTCGGCACCGGAATCGGTGCACTTAACGCGTTATCCGCAGGTCGAAAGTTCCTTGATCGACGAGGCGCTCGAGCAAAGCATCGACGCCGTAATTCGCGTTAAGAATCTTGCTTTGAGCCTGCGGACACAGAGCAAGACCAAAATCCGCACGCCGCTGAGCACTTTGTACGTTCGGCCTAAGGACGCTGGCGATCGCCGCGTGCTGGAGAATCCCGAGTACGCCGCGCAGATTCTGGAAGAGGCGAATATTAAAAAACTCGTCCAGGTCGACGATGAAACCACGCTGGTAAAGCCGGTGTTCAAACCGGATGCAAAAAAGCTTGGCCCGCGCGCGGGAAAATACTTGAAGGCGATCGCACAGGCGCTGGCGCAGGCCGATCCGAAAGCTGTATTGGACGGTAGTTCTTATAAAGTGGAAGTGGACGGGCAAATTTTCGAGCTGGCGCCGGACGAAATCATAACCTCATTCGAAGGTCCTGAGAACCTCAAATCCATGCTGGAGCAAGGCACGTTTCTGGCGCTCGACACTACTGTTACGCCGGAATTAGCGCGGGAAGGCCTGGCCCGTGACTTCAACCGATCGGTTCAGGATCTGCGCAAAACCATGAACTTGAATATTTCTGATCGCATCGTGGTCAGCTATTTTGCTCCGCCCCGCGTCGCTGAAGCGATTGCCGCCCACGAATCGTATTTGCGGCACGAACTTCTTGCCGACCGATTAGAAGCGATTGCGACACAGAATGGCGGGTCGAAGCTTTCGCTGAGCGGTGAAGACGTGTTCGTCACGATCACCCGGGCTTGATTGTAGCGCCGCCGTCGGGCGGCCGAAAAGCGGGCTTGGCCCGCCTGAGGGCCGGACAAGATGCCGGCGCTACCAGGATTGCAATCTCGACGTTTTTCGCTGTGCTAGTATTTACGGTTTCACGGTTGCTGGATTTGCACGAATTCGCCGTACATCCACACTACACGTTATCGTCATCCAACCCCCGGAGCTGACCGATGCCGATGCAAATGAAAGATACGCTCGGAGTCTTATTAGCTGGAGGAGCGGGCGAGCGACTCTATCCTCTTACCCGCGATCGGGCCAAGCCTGCGGTTACCTTTGGGGGCATTTACCGGATCATTGATATCACACTTTCCAACTGCCTCAATTCTGATCTGCGCCGGGTTTATATCCTGACCCAATACAAGGCGCTTTCGCTCAATCGGCATATTCGCGAAGGCTGGAACATTCTTGGACGTGAAGTGGGAGAGTTCGTCGAAGTGTTGCCGCCCATGAAGCGAGTGAGCGAAGAATGGTATCAGGGCACGGCGGACGCGGTATACCAGAACATTTATTCCATCGGCTCGGAGCAGCCGCAACATGTGCTCATTCTCTCCGGCGACCACATCTACAAGATGAACTATGGACGGATGTTGCAGCAGCACGCCGACTCTGGCGCTGACGTCACGCTCGCGACCATCCAGATTAATCCCGACGAAGTTTATCGTTTCGGAGTGGTCGAAATCGATCGCGACCATCGAGTGAATGGATTCCTGGAGAAACCGAAGCAAACCAATTTGCGCTCTCCTTACAATCCCGAGAAAGTTTCGGCTTCGATGGGAATTTATATATTCAATACCGACGTGCTGATTCCGGCGCTGTTGAAGGATGCCGAAGACCCGCAATCCAGTCACGACTTCGGAAAAGATATTCTGCCTAAAATGATGGACGACTACCGCGTGTACTCGTTCGATTTCGTCGACGAGAACAAAAAGGAAGCGCTGTATTGGCGGGATGTGGGAACGCTCGAAGCTTACTACGAAGCTAACATGGATATCGTCTCGGTATCGCCGGTATTTAATTTGTATGATTCAGAATGGCCTATCCGCACCCATCAGCGGCAGTATCCGCCGGCCAAGTTTGTCTTCGCCGAAACCGGGCGCACCGGAACCGCGCTCGATTCGATCGTCTCGGCTGGCTGCATCGTTTCCGGGAGCACGGTCAAGAACAGTGTACTTTCACCCGATGTGCGAATTAATTCCTACAGCGACGTCGACGACAGCATTTTGTTCTCGCATGTAAATGTCGGCCGGCATTGTCGGATCCGCAAGGCAATCATTGATCGCGACGTGCACATTCCCGAAGGTACGACCATCGGCTACGATCCTGAGGCCGATCGGCAACGCTACTTCGTGACCGATAGCGGAATCACCGTGGTCACGCGTGATTATTCGCTGTTCGAGAATCCGGTGACGGTGGATTACTTCACCAGCGAGTAGAAGCACGTCCTCTCGTTACCAGCCCTGCGTATTCGCATGCGCAAACCTACATGCTCTGGCTTTCCGGTTTCCACCCTTTCGCAAAAAAAAACGAAAGAGCGGGTACCGACCGTCGTATTGATGGCGAAGGGTTACGCTAGTAACTTTAGTCTCTATCTCGTTTGCGAAATAATCACTCTCTCGGACGGCAAAACTTTGGCACCACAATAATTTAAGTCAGATTGCCTCACTTGTTTCACTGATCTCAAACTAGGAGTCGCATGTCGACAGGCATTCAGAGAGTGGCGAGCCCGGAGTCGCTGGGGCCATTGGAATCGCTGGCGCTGCTGAATGAGACGCTGTTGGCAATGATCCGCACCCAGGCGCCGCTGCCGAAAATTCTCGAGGTTTTGTGCACACAAATCGAGCAGCGCCATCCCGGACTGCACTGCTCTGTTCTTCTGCTTGACGCCGACGGGACTACGCTCCGGCACGGCGCGGCTCCCAGCCTTTCAACAGAATATTCAAGGTTGGTGGATGGCGTGCAGATCGGTCCCTGCGCGGGATCGTGCGGAACGGCGGCTTATCGCAAACAGTCCGTCATGGTCTCTGACATTGCGACCGACCCGCTCTGGAAAGATTGCAGGCAATTTGCATTACCGTACGGTTTGCGCGCCTGCTGGTCGTCGCCCATCGCTTCACAGGGCGGCAAGGTGCTCGGAACTTTTGCCGTCTACTACGGCGAGCCCCGCACTCCAGATGCTGAGCATGTGCAACTGGTTACGCATGCTACTCATCTCGCCGGTATAGCCATCGAACATGACCGCGCCAAAGCTGAACTTCGAGCAGCGGAGGCCCGCTATCGAACGTTGGTGGAGCGTCTCCCGGCTATCACTTATATCGCGGAACTCGGCGCCGGAGGTCCCTGGCATTATGTAAGCCCACAGATTGAAACCATGGTCGGCTTTTCGCCGGAGGAGTGGCTCTCTGATCCCATGAACTGGATGAACCACATTTATCCGGAAGACCGCGAAATAGTTCTGGACGCCGAAAATCTTTTTCAGCAAACCCACGATTTATTCCACGCTGAGTATCGCATGTGTGCGCGGGACGGCAGGGTCCTGTGGTTCCGCGATGAAGGTGTCTTGCTCGAGCAAAGCGAAGGCCGCGGACTGCTCATGCAAGGAGTGATGTATGACATTACCGAGCGCAAGCGGCTGGAAGATGAACTACGCCACTCCCAAAAGATGGAGGCCGTCGGACAGCTCGCCGGGGGGGTGGCCCACGATTTCAATAATCTGCTGATGTTGATACAAGCTCACAACGAGCACCTCCGTGATCACCTGGCTGCAGACGATCCTGCGCGTAAAGATGCTTTGCAAATCGAAAATGCGGTGACTCGCGCCGCTTCCCTTACCGCGCAACTGCTGACTTTCAGCCGCAAGAATGTTTTGCGGCCCAAGATTCTGGATTTGAATGCGGTTCTAGCTGACGTGGGAAAAATGTTGCATCGGCTGATCGGTGAAAATATCGAAGTCAACATTGTGCCCGCGTCCTTGCCAGCGCGCATTAAGGCTGATCCCGGCCAGATAGAGCAGGTGATCCTCAACCTGGCGGTCAATTCACGAGATGCCATGCCGGCGGGTGGAAAGTTGACCATTACGGCTCGTCAGGTCGAATTGGACGAGAACGATTCGCGCAATCACGAGGGGGCGCCAGCCGGGAAATACGTCATGCTGTCTGTGAGCGATACAGGCGCCGGAATGGATATCGAAACGCAAGCCCACATATTTGAGCCTTTCTTCACCACCAAAGCGCCGGGCAAAGGCACAGGCTTAGGCCTGGCCACTGTCTACGGGGTGGTCAAGCAAAGCGATGGCTGGATCTGGGTCGATAGCAAACCTGGGCGGGGAACTACTTTTCAGATTTATCTTCCGTGCGTGCAGGAATCTGGTGGCGAAGAAAACACCGTTCACGAGACGTTGATCGAAAAGATTCCGCAACACGAATCGCAAGCGCCGAAGGAATCAACGTCGCGGAGCGTGCCATCTTCGGAGACATCACCCAAAGGCACGGAAACGGTCATGGTGGTGGAAGATCAGGATGGCATTCGCGACATCGTCAGAGAATCCTTGCGGCGAAACGGTTACAAAGTGCTAATCGCGAATGACGGCGATGAAGCTCTGCAAATGGCCGGCGCCTATCCCGAACCGATTCATCTGCTGATCACGGACTTAGTGATGCCGAATATCGGGGGCCGCGAACTAGCGCAACGCTTGACACCGCTCCGGCCAGCCATGAAAGTGCTTTTCATGTCGGGTTACTCCGAACAGTCTGCTCTGGAGATTGAGGCCACGAGTCAATCGGCCCAGGTTCTGCAAAAACCCTTCTCGTTAGATGCCTTGGCCCGCAATGTTCGCCGCGTGCTGGACGGGCCAGGATCTTAGGATACTGCGATCCCGGTATTTTCCTTTCTGCGCTGCGCCTAGGTACGTCGGACCGGTAGAGATTGCCAGAATTCTCTGCCTGACACTCGGCCGCAAACAGAATGCACAGGTCCTTCGCGTTGCTCAGGATGACAGCGGGAGTTTAACGCACCGCGCGTGCAGAGTTGCATTCTGACCCCGGTCTGGAAAATCTGGCGCTTTGCGGGTAAGATTGCGGGCGACAGTCGAAGGAGCGGCCTATGGGTTCCTCTCGCTCTCTGCTGATTTTCCTGCTGGTTGTACTGAGTTCCCCTGCTTTCTCTCAAAGCGCATCAGCGGTTGCTGCCTTGCCGGCCGATCCGTTGGAACTGGCTACCGGGGATACCCTCAAAGTCGCTAATCCTGACAATCGCGCGCTAATTTTGAATTTGCTGGAACGGGCGCGACAAAACGGAAGCGAGCTGTACGCCGCGGGCGGTCCGCCTGTCCATCTCAAGGTTTCATTCACCTCCAGCGGGCAAACCCGCTACAGCGGAGCTGGCGAGATGGAAGAGATCCGCTATTCCCGATTCACCTCCTGGCGATGGACGGCGCGTCTCGGCGAATATTCCCAGGTGCGAATATTTCAGAACGGCGTTCCCTATGACGAGAAGACGCCGGGACCAATTCCGCTTAGGCTGCAGATGGTACGCGGGGCCGTGATTTGGCCGATGGACAACGTTCGCCCAGGAACGATGATCCGCGTGGCTACCGCGCAATGGCGAGGCATCGAAGTGATGTGCGCTTTGCTTTCTTTCGATGAAACCGCATCCGCTGCCCGTGGGCGGCACTGGAACGAGCGTGAATTTTGTGTGGACACGAAGTCGGCGCTGCTGCGGATTTATTCTGAAGCACCGGGAATTTATACGGTCTACGATTACAACGACGCTCTACACTTCCACGGGCGAACGCTTGCGCGGCAGATTTCGATTGTGGAGAGCGAGGACACGGTACTTCAGATTCGTGTAGAAAGCGTCGAGGATGCTGGCAGCCCCGATCCCTCATTATTTACGCCCACCAAAGAAATGCTGGCGCGAGGTCCGGGAATAGTTTTAATTCCCGCAGTACGGATCCCCTCTGGCATGGCACCTCCTGCCGGGCACTCGGGAAAACGCGAGCCAGTGATCATCCACGCCAGCATTGACGATAAGGGTAAAGTGCTCGAGGCTGAAGCTCTGCAAAATTCGGATCCAAGTCTGAGCAACGCCGCGCTGGCCATGGTGAAGGACTTGACCTACCCGCCGAGAACTCGAGCCAGAGGGCCCGTGCAAACTGAGGCGTACATCAACGTGGAATTCGGCGCAGCACAGTAGTTTGGGAAACTCAAACCCATAAACCGCTAAGGACACGAACGTTTACAAAGGAAAACGAGATGTACCTGGGTTCCTTTGTAACTTTCGTGTCGTTCGCTCTTTCTTCGCTCGATTTACTGCACTGATACAATGCATAGTTTCACAGGATCCAAGAACTTTCGGGGCCGTATACACGTATCTGTTATGCGTTGTTAAGGTTCAAGTGATAAGAACTTCATTCCGCTCGGCCCCGGGCGCGAAGCTAGGAGTTCCAGGAGTGCAGGTTGGAAGACGCGCAAGTCGCCGCCATGCTGGTACGCCGCTGTATTGCCGGCGACGCGGCCGCTTGGGAGGAAATCGTGCAGCGTTATCACCGGCGCATCTATAACATCTGCTATCGCTTTGCCGGCTCGGCCGACGACGCTCAGGATCTTACCCAGGAAGTTTTCATCAAAATGTACCGCACCCTGCAATCCTATGACGTCGAGCGCGGGGCGTTTATGACTTGGGTAACCACAATCACGCGCAACCTGCTGGTCGACCACTTCCGTAAAAGCAAGCAGGATCGGGTCACGGATTCGCTTGACACGCCAGCATCAGAGCACGAAGACGCCATGCCAATAAGCGAGCAAATCCACGATAATGCCCCTACGCCGGACGCGCGGGCACAAAGCCTCGAAGTCAAGGAAACGGTTCATCAGGCATTACAGAAGCTGTCTCCCGACCTGCGGGAGGCGGTTATTCTAAGGGACTTGCAAGACATGGATTACAAAGAAATTGCCACCGTACTCAGGGTTCCGGAAGGAACCGTGAAGTCAAGAATAAACCGCGGGCGAGCGGAACTTGCGCGCCTTCTACAACGTACATATAAACAGGTGATCTGATGGCAGCAGATTCGAGCAACGGAATGCAGTGCACAGAGTTCGACGCTCTGCTCAGCGAAGCTCTCGACCAGCGTTTGACTGGAGACAAGCTGGAAGGCTTCCAGGCGCACGCGCGTGGCTGCCCCACTTGCGGCCCGCTGTTGGCCGAAGCGGATGCCGGTTTACGCTGGCTGCATCAGTTGGTCGAAGTCGAGCCGCCAGTCACCCTGGTGAACAACATTCTTGCCGCTACCAGCGGGGTTGATACCGTCCGCCTACGCGGAACCGCTAGGGCTCAAGCACAGGTTTCATGGCTTGATCGCTTGCAGGCGTGGGCCAACCAACTGTTCAGCCCCATTCTCGGCGTTGCCAAGCAGCCGCGCTTCGCCATGTCGTTTGGCATGGCCTTTTTTTCGCTCTCCATTACCATGAGCATGACGGGGGTGAAGTTGAGCGATCTTCGTCACGTTGATTTGCGGCCGAGCGCCATCAGGCGCAACTATTATGAGACGTCCGGGAAAGTGGTGAAATATTACGAGAATATCCGCTTCGTCTATGAGATCGAATCGCGCGTGCGTGAGTTTAAACGCGCCACGACTCCCGCCGAGCCCGCGCCGCAAGAGGAACAGAAAGATAAACGCCACCGGAACGACAACACCAGTGGACAGCCCGAACCCAGACAGGATCGCAACTACAGTCAAGAAGGGACACAAATTATACTCGCCTCGATGACCGATAAACCTCCTGTAGTGATACTGGCCCCACACAGGAGGTTTTCATGAACTGCGCCAACCACCCCGATAGTGCGCCCGTCGCCTATTGCCGCACTTGCGGCAAGCCACTCTGCGCCAGTTGCACGCGCGACGTTAAGGGCGTGATCTATTGCGAGAACTGTCTGGCCGATCGACTGCAAGGCATTCAGCCAAACCCCGTACCGCCTGGGCCCGGATTTGTTCCATCCGCTCCGGTTACGCCGAGCAGCGGACCGAACCCCGCGGTAGCAGGCATTCTCGCCGGCTTCTTTCCTTTCGGCGTAGGCGCAGTTTACTGCGGACAATATGCCAAAGGCTTAGCGCATCTCGCGATCTTCACGCTGTTGGTGTGGGGCGAGTCTGTCATCAACAACGACGGCATAAACACGATGCTCGGCCTGGGCATCGCATTCTTCTACGTGTGGCAGATTATTGATTCGGTGCGCACCGCGAAAGCGATTCAGATGGGGCAGCCACCACCGGATCCTTTGGGACTGGCGCACGCATTTGGAGCGGCCGATTCAACACCCGCTGGTCAGCAACTGCAACCAGCGCAAGAGGCGACAATAGCTCAACAGCCCAAGATTCCCACGGCAGCCGTGGTTCTGATTGGACTTGGCGTGTTGTTCCTCTTGCAAACTGCCGGAGTGTTCGAGTTTGGATGGGATCGAGTCTGGCCATTCTTCCTGATCGGCCTGGGAATTTGGATGTACGCCGTCCGCGAAGGATGGGTCGGATCGCGACGGATGTCTTATTGCCCGGGCGGACGCAAACGAAGCCTGATCGGACCAGTCGTGCTGGTAACTGTGGGCATGCTATCGCTTTTTGAAAGCTACGGTGGACCGCGCTGGAGCCGCACCTGGCCAGTATTGCTTCTGGCTATCGGTATAACCAAACTGCTGGAGAGCAGGACACCGCCGCCGCCTTCGATGCCACCGTCGGGACCAGGTCCGACGAGCGGCGTTACCAGTGAGATCCAGCCTCCGACCACTGAGGTGAGAAATGGTTAGTCCGGTCCAAGTGCCTCCGCCTCGCTATCGGCGATCGCTGTCCGGGCCAGTCGTCCTGATCGCACTTGGCGTCCTGTTTCTGCTCGGGACCATGGGCGTGCTGGACTGGCGACACCTTGGCCACTGGTTCGCCAACTATTGGCCGCTGCTGCTCATCGTTTGGGGCGTGCTCAAACTGGTTGAATATCAGCAGGCGCAAAGGCAAGGTACGCGGGCTTCCGGAATTGGCGCAGGTGGAGTTTTTCTAGTTATCTTCATCATCATTTTTGGACTGATCGCCACCCACGCCTCCCGCTTTCACTGGGAACAACTCCGCGACCAGATTGACATAGGCGATGACGGCGACTCATTCTTCGGCTCCAAATATAATTTCGACGATCAACTCACCCAGACCTTTCCCGCAGGAGGCACCCTGCGCATCAACGACACGCGGGGTGCGGTGAACGTTATCGCTTCACAAGATGATCAGATCCACGTGGTGGTTCACAAACGCATCAGCGCCGAAAGTCAGACAGAAGCCGACAAATGGAATGCCGGAACCAAGCCTCAGCTCACAGTGAGCGGAAACGTGGTCACATTGAACGCCAACAATCAAGGCGCCGGCGATCATTGGGTAGCCGAGGATTTGGACATATCGGTTCCGCGCAAAGCAGCCGTAGTCGCGAGTACGCGCTACGGCGATGTCAGCATTACAGGACGCGAAGGCAATCTCGAGATCACAAGCCAGCACGGCGACGTCAATACTACCGACATCAACGGCAAAGTCAGCCTCAACCTGGATCACAGCTCAGCCCGAATTTCGCAGATCGGCTCTGACGTCTCCATCACCGGCCGCGCCAATGATGTTTCCGTAGAAGACGTAAAAGGCGCCGCACATCTCGATGGCGAGTTCATGGAAAGCGTGAAGCTGGCGAAAATCAGCCAGCCAGTGACTTTCAAATCGTCGCGCACCAATATGGATTTTTCCCGGCTCGATGGAGATCTCGATCTCGACTCCGGCGATCTCCAAGCCTCGGATCTAATCGGGCCGCTGCGCCTCAACACGCGCTCGAAAGATATTCGCCTGACCGGCGTATCCGGCGACGTACGGATGGAGGATGAAAACGGCTCGGTTGAACTGCGCATGAACAAGCTGGGCAGCATGCAAGTGGAAAATCACAAAGGCGATATCCAGCTTTATTTGCCCGACAAAGCCGGCTTCCAACTGGACGCGCACGCCCGCAACGGAGAAATCGAAACCGATTTCGATCAGCTGAAGATCGACAACTCAAACGATCAGGCTATCGCGACCGGAACCGTCGGCGGAGGCGGCCCACACGTTGTGGTAAGCAACGAACATGGAACCATCGAGATCCGGAAAGCCTCTGCAGCCCCAGAGCCACCGACCCCGCCAAAGGCCCCCAAAGCGCCGCGCGCCCCGGCAGCACCGAAAGCTCCGCAAGTCACCGAGAACTGAATTAATGGAGGACGGACATCCCCGCCCGTCTGGCGGTGAGGTGCGCGAACCGGAGGAAAAGAAGTCCTAAGCCCTACTCCGCTCAGCCGCACGAGGAAATAATGCAGTCTCCTTTCCATCACATTCTGCCGTACAATTAGCTCGCAAACGTCAGTCTGAAGAGCTGTGCGACGCGCCTGCAAAGCTGCGAATCGCGGGGTAGGCGGAGAACATCCAAATGTCGGTGGAAAAGAATCGTTCCGGAATCGTAAGCACGAGCAATGCAGGCGGTGAATCCACCTTGGAAACTTCGCCTCTCGCGACGCTCAACGGGCGTCCGCTTCTGTCTAACCGAGGCATCCCTCTCAATTTGGATTGGGTAAAGCAAGCGCGAGTGAATACCAGCGCTGTCGAGCGCAGGGCGCAAACCCACGTCGCGCGCCGAACTGTGAAAAAAGAATGGCAAGCGGCGTGGCTGTTGCGGGCAATCACCTGCATGGATCTCACTACGCTCTCAGGGGACGATACCGACGAACGCGTGCGGCGTTTGTGCGCCAAGGGCAGACAGCCAATTCAGCCTGAGCTGACAAAACGTCTGAACGTTGAAGAACTTGATATTAAGGTTGCAGCTATTTGCGTGTATCACCGTTTTGTTGAAACTGCGCGACGGGCGCTCGAAGGCAGCAACGTGCACGTGGCCGCCGTCTCTACTGGATTCCCTGCAGGCCTCTCTCCGTTGGCTGAGCGTATCGCGGAGATCCGCCGCTCCGTGGAGGCGGGAGCACAGGAGATTGATGTCGTCATCACACGCGCCCTCGTCTTTGGCGGCCGATGGCAAGAACTCTACGATGAGATCGCCGCCTTCAAACAGGCATGTGGCGCTGCGCACATGAAAGTCATTCTTGGAACGGGCGATTTGCTCACACTTCGCAACGTGGGCCGCGCCAGCTTCGTCGCAATGATGGCTGGGGCTGACTTTATTAAGACCTCAACCGGAAAAGAACCGACAAACGCGACGCTGCCGGTGGGATTTGTCATGACTCGTGCCATCCGGGAATATGCGCAGGAAACCGGCATGGCTGTTGGCTTCAAGGCCGCTGGTGGCATTCGCACCGCGAAACAATCAATGGAATGGCTGGCCTTGATGAAAGAAGAACTTGGTCTTTCCTGGATGAAAGCAGAACTCTTTCGCTTCGGAGCCAGCGGGCTGCTAAATGATATCGAGCGCCAGTTAGAGCATCACGTGACCGGGCGTTATTCGGCGGACTATCGTCATCCCATTGCGTAGTTTTCTGATTGGGACGCAGGGGCGAAGACGCCCGCGCCTACATTTATGAGCATTGCTGAAAAGTTTGTTGCGATGGATTACGGCCCCGCGCCCGAAGATGCGAAAGAGGCGCTGACTTGGCTCGACCAGCACAAACGCCGCTTCGGACACTATATTAACGGGTCATGGCTGGAGCCGGCTGCTGGACAATATTTCGAGACCGTCGATCCTTCGAATGGCGAAAAGCTTGCCAACGTGGCGCAAGGCTCAGCCGCCGACATCGATGCTGCGGTGAAAGCTGCGCGGGTTGCGTTTCCCAAGTGGCAATCTCTTACGCCGCACATGCGGGCGCGTTATCTGTATGCCATCGCGCGTCAGGTACAAAAACATTCTCGTCGCCTGGCCGTGCTCGAAACCATAGACAACGGAAAAGCGATTCGCGAAAGCCGCGACCTCGACATTCCGCTGGTGGCACGGCATTTTTATTATCACGCAGGCTGGGCGCAGCTTCTGCAACAGGAGTTTCCCGACTACACGGCTTGCGGAGTAGTGGGACAGATCATTCCGTGGAACTTTCCTTTGCTAATGCTGGCGTGGAAAATTGCGCCCGCGCTCGCCACCGGAAACACCGTGGTGTTGAAACCCGCCGAGTTTACCCCGCTCACCGCGCTGGCATTTGCGGAAATCTGCCACGAAATCGCGCTGCCTCCTGGCGTCGTCAATATTGTTACCGGCGATGGCTCAACCGGCGAGGCTTTGGTCAAACATCCTGACGTAGACAAGATCGCATTCACGGGCTCGACCGAAGTGGGCCGGGCGATTCGCGCTGCAACCGCTAACAGCCATAAGCGGCTTTCCCTGGAACTCGGAGGCAAATCTCCTTTTATTGTTTTCGAGGATGCCGATCTGGACAGCGCGGTCGAAGGCCTGGTCGATGGAATCTGGCTCAATCAAGGACAGGTGTGTTGCGCAGGGTCGCGGCTGCTGATGCAGGAAAGTATTGCAGAACCGCTTATCGCGAAGATACGCGATCGCATGAGCACGCTGCGTATAGGCCCACCGCTCGATAAAGCCATCGACATTGGCGCGATTGTTGCCCGCGTCCAGCTCGAACGTATTCAGCGGCTGGTGGATCAGGGCGTAGCGGACGGCGCGACCTGTTGGCAGCCTGAAATGCAAATGCCGTCGCGCGGCCTTTTCTTTCCGCCAACTTTGCTTAGCAACGTCAATCCCACATCGATCGTTGCTCAACAGGAGATTTTCGGTCCCGTTCTCGCAGCGATGACTTTCCGAACTCCGAGCGAAGCGGTCGAGCTCGCCAATAACACTGTGTACGGTCTGGCGGCCTGCGTGTGGAGCGAGAGCATCAATGTTGCGCTTCACGTTTCGGCGCAGATCAAGGCTGGAGTTGTCTGGGTGAACTCAACAAATCTGTTTGACGCCTCCTGCGGATTCGGCGGCTATCGCGAAAGCGGATACGGTCGCGAAGGCGGACGGGAAGGTCTGCTCGAATACCTTGAGCCGGTATGGTTTAAGAATGCACCCGTTCTGCCCGTGGCGAAACTATCGCCAGTTTCAGATGACCAAACAGACTCAGTCGCTCCGGGCAACGACATTGACCGCACGGTGAAACTCTACATTGGCGGCAAGCAGGCAAGACCTGATTCCGGATACAGCATGGAGGTTCGCGACAAAAGCGGTCGACTGCTGGGTGAAGTTGGGCTGGGCAATCGCAAAGATATTCGCAATGCCGTCGAAGCCGCGCGAAAAGCTACGGGTTGGGCGAAGACCACCGCGCATAACCGTGCCCAGGTTCTTTATTACCTGGCAGAGAACTTGTCGCAACGTCGCGAGGAGATCGCGCGTCGGCTCGCGGCAGGCGTCGGAGAAGCGCAAGCGACTGCGGAAGTCAACGCGAGTATCGAGCGCATCTTCTCTTATGCCGCGTGGGCCGACAAATTTGATGGCGCTGTGCACAATCCGCCGTTCCGCAGTATTGCGCTCGCAATGAATGAGCCAATCGGAACTGTAGGCGTCGTTTGCCCGCAGGATGCGCCGCTGCTGGGCCTCCTCTCGCTGGTACTGCCCGTGATCGCTACGGGTAACACGGCAGTCGTTGTTCCTTCCGAAACCTATCCGCTCATTACCGGAGACTTGTATCAACTTTTTGATACCAGCGATGTGCCCGGCGGCGTGGTTAATATTGTCACCGGATATTCATCGCAATTGCTTAAAGTGCTCGCCGAGCATGATGACGTCGACGCCATCTGGTGCTTTGCAGATGAAGCCAGCGCAGCCGCGGCAAAATCATTCTCAATCGGAAATTTAAAGCAAGTCTTCACCAACGAGGGCCGCGCCATCGAGTGGTTCGACGTAAAGCAAGGCGAAGGCCGATGGTTTCTGCAACACGCCACGCAAGTGAAAAACATCTGGGTTCCTTATGGCGAGTGAGATTCACCACAGATTCACAGAAGGAACGTTTTCTGTTTTCTTCTCTGTGGCTCGGTGACTCTGTGGTGATAAACTCAGCCATCTTATGGCGAAACGTCCCCGCATCGCGGTCATTGGCAGCGCGAACATTGATCTAACTACTTTTTCCGATCGCTTCCCTCAGGCTGGCGAAACAATTTTTGGGCAGAAGTTCGACCTTGGATTTGGCGGTAAGGGGGCGAACCAAGCCGTGGCGTCGCGGCTTTGCGGGGCTGACGTTTTCATGATCGCCCGCGTGGGCGGCGATCTGTTTGGTCCGGCAACCATCGAGAATTTCAAAAAACTGGGAATCGATGCGACTCACGTAAAGCAGATCGAAGGAGTGTCCAGTGGCGTGGCGCCGATTTTCGTTGAACCCAACGGCCAGAATCGTATCTTAGTGGTAAAAGGCGCGAACGATTTACTCAAGCCCGGCGACGTGGATGACGCGTCCGATCTACTTAAGACCGTGGATTGCGTGGTACTGCAATTTGAAATTCCGCTCGAAACTGTTTACCACTGTGCCGCGCTCGCGCGTAAGAATGGCATTCGTTGCATCGTCAACCCGGCTCCGGCTCAGCCGGTTGATTTAGATGCATTAGCGGGTCTCGATTATTTTGTTCCCAACGAAACCGAAGCCGGAACCATAACTGGAATGCCGGTACGCAATGTCGACGATGCCAAAAAATGCGCCGAGAAGCTGCTGTCAGGCGACATCAAGCGAGTCATCATTACGCTTGGGGCAAACGGGTCGTTGCTTGCGGGACGCGACGGCATGGAGCATGTTCCCGCGTTCAATGTGAACAGCATTGACAGTACTGGGGCGGGCGACGCATTCATCGGAAGCTTTGCCGTGTTTCTCGGGGAGGGTCTCCCTGAACGAGAAGCTGTTCGCCGAGCTAACTTATATGCCGGATTGTCCACTATGGGCGTGGGAACGCAAAAGTCATTCTATGATCGGGCGCGATTCGACGCGGAGTGGACCGCGCGGAGCGGCTAGAACCCGTTGCTGACGTACCGCTTGCTTTCACAGAGTCAGCCAAATTCCCCCTCTACAACTAATGTTATAAGCTTGTTGCATGGCGGCTCGCGATGTAATTTTCTGGGAAGTTGACGCCCAGGCAGACTTCATGCTTCCCGGCGGCAAGCTGTACGTGTCCGGCGCAGAGCGATTGCTGCCCAATATCCGAAAGCTTACCGACGCGGCGCGTGATGGCCTCGTTTTCCTTGTCTCACACGGTTGCTTTCACACCAAGGACGATCCCGAGTTTCGAACATTTCCGCCGCATTGCATCAAAGGCAGAGCCGGCGCCGCTCTTGTGCCGGAAGCTCTGACGGAGCGCGTGCTTATAATTCCGAACGATGACGCGGCATCAATTCCGCGTGACCTTTCGCCATATCAGCAAATTCTGCTCGAGAAACAGACGCTCGACATTTTCGAAAGCCGGCACGCAGGTGAGCTCTTGCAGAGATTAGAACGTGAAGCCGAGTTTGTTGTCTTTGGCGTGGTCATGGAATATTGCGTTCGCTTCGCCGCTAAGGGTTTGCTTGAGCGCGGCCGGCGAGTATCCATCGTGAAGGATGCGATCGAGACTTTAAAATCTGAAGACGGACAACGAGCCGTCGCCGAACTGCAAGCTCTGGGAGCAAAATTCATCAGCACGGATCAAGCGCTCGATTTGCTTCGCGACAAAAAATCTTGACATTAAGCCATCCCTCCAGTTAGATGGTTCGCGAGTAATCCGTGATCTTCAACTAGTCGAGAAAGCGCAGCCCGTTCACCACTCGATGGGCGCCGCTGGGGGAGAGATCAATGCTGACCAAACGAACGGTGCTGGTCGTATTCTGTTCTCTGGTATCCATCTGCCCATTGTTATATGGCCAAGCCACAGGAAGTTTTTCGGGCACCGTCTCAGACAAGACGGGATCGGTAATCTCGGGTGCAACCGTAAGGGCTACCTCGCAAAGTACGGGTCTCGCCCGCGAAGCCAAGACCGACGAATCCGGACGCTTCCTTATCCCGTTGCTGCCGGTTGCGAATTTCGCAATTCGAGTGGAGTCACAAGGTTTCCAGCCGGCAGAACAGAAGGACGTTCGGCTGCAGATCGACGAACATCGCGAACTGAATTTCACCCTGGTGCCTGCTTCGGTCGCGTCGACAGTGGAAGTAAGCGCGACCGAAGTTGCCGTCGAATCGACGAATGCGACCTTGGGACAGGTTATTACCTCCCAAGAGGTCGCCCAGTTGCCATTGAACGGCCGCAACTTCGTTCAACTGGCGACCCTGACTCCCGGGACGACAGCAGAAACCAACCCAAATAGTTTCTTTAATGGGGCCGCCAGCAGCGAAGCCTCCACCCGCGGGTCTTTTTCGCTTTCCGTAGGGGGATCGAGAGCACAGAGTACAGATTGGATGCTCGATGGCAACGACAACAATCAGTTGGACGAAGGCGGCATCGCTATTTTCCCTAATCTCGACGCAGTTCAGGAATTCAAAGTTCTAACCTACAACTACTCGGCGGAATGGGGAGAACGTGCAGGCCCAACGGTTCTGGTCACGACCAAGTCGGGATCGAACCAATTTCACGGGAGTTTGTTTGAGTATTTTCGGAACACTGATCTCGATGCCCGCAACTATTTCGCCCCGACCCGAAACAAATTTAATCTCAATCAATTCGGCGGTTCCTTAGGCGGTCCGATCCAAAAGGACAAAACGTTTTTCTTCATCGATTATCAGGCCAAGATGCAGCGTCTAGGCGTGCCCTTCACCGGACTGGTGCCGACCACCGCCATGGTGACTCCTGACGCCACGGGTGACTATAACTTTAATCTGGATCCGTTCGGAAATCCGAGGGGATCGAGTTTTTTTCCTATCCTCAACAATCCCTATGCACCGGCTGCTAACGTCGACAGGCACTTCCAGTGCGTGCCCGGTACAACGACTCCCGAACCCGTTGCCGCCGATGGAACCCAGCCGGTGGGCGCGGACTGTAGCGTAATACCAGCGGCCATGATCAACCCTCTCGCCGCGAAAGTCATTCAACTTTACCCAACCCCGAACGCGGCTAACGTAGCCTCAGGCTTCAATTACGTCAACCAGCCCGTCAGAAAACTGAACGAGGGCACCGGCGACATCCGGCTCGACCATAATTTTTCCAACAAGGATTCGATTTTTGCCCGCTTCAGCTACGACCAGGCAACGAACTATGTGCCTGGAGGCTCACCCACCTGGGCGGAAGTCAACGCCTTTGGAAGTAACCAGTTCATTGACAACCATGGACGCAATGCTGCGCTGTCTGAGACGCACGTTTTTTCCGATCGCACGATTAACCAGGCCGCCATCGGCTTCAGCCGGATTTTCAACCACATTCTTTCGTTCGGTACCGGCACCTGCGAAGCCGCGAATATTGGTATTCCTGGCGCTGATTTAGGCAGCCACTGCGATGGCATAACCGGTTATCCGCCGAGTCTGAACCAGTCCAATAAGGACTGCATCAGCTGCGGCATGACCTCGTTTCAGATGACCAGCTACATGTCGCTGGGAGATCGCGGATACGCTCCTTACCAAGGGGGCACCAACGTCTATTCGATCTCGGATACGCTCGACTTGATTCGCGGCAAACATAATATTCGTTTCGGCGGGGTCATCCGCGCCGAGCAAATGAATATAAGAAACAATGCATTCCAGGATGGCTTTATCTCTCAGAACGCCGCGGCGACTGGCGACAACATGGCAGATCTGCTTCTCGGAAGCCTGGGGACATTCGCGGCTCACGATCAGACATTCCTGGGAGGTACAGTCGGCCGCCGCTGGAAACTGTTCCGTCCCTTCGTCCAGGATGATTGGCGGGTAACGAGAAATCTGACTGTAAACATCGGAGTTGCATGGGCTCTGGCTACGCCCGAAACCGAAGTAGAAAATCGTCAGGCGAATTTCGATGTTGATACCTTGAAGTGGTACATCCCCTCCGGCAGCCCCGGGTTGAGCGGTTGCACCAACTGCGTCGCTACGGATAACCGCATTGGCATTCAGTTTCAGAAAACGGCTTTCGAACCACGTATCGGTCTGGCTTGGACGCCAATGGGCCCAAAGACCGCGATACGCGCCGGATATGCCATCTTCCACGATTCCGCGTGGAATCAAGGCGGACAGGGACTGTGGCAGAATCCTCCGTTCTACGCGGAAGTGGATCCCTTTCCCACTGGCGTTTGTCCCACCTTTGGCGGCACCGGTTGCGGTCTGTCGAATGGGTTTCTTCTCCCGGCGGGCACGCCCTCTACTACGGCGGTCCCCGGAGGTGCTGTTTACAGCGCACCTGTGAACCCCGGCGCTTACACGGGAACCATTCAGTCGATGAACCGCAATTTCGTTCAGGGCATGGTCCAGCAGTACAACCTCAACATCGAGCATCAGGCTCCCGGCGATGTGGTTCTTACCATGGGGTACGCTGGCTCGCGCAGCACGCACATCCTGGTTAGCCAGGTGAATGAAAATGTCAGCTCGCCCGCCGCATGCGGCGTAGTTCCCGGCTACACTCTGGGTTGCGGCTTTCCCACGTTCCCTTACGCATTTCCGTTCCAGTCGGTCGACAGCAATAACAGCATAGGGAATGCGCGTTACGATTCTCTCCAGGTGAAAGCTGAGACCAAGAGCTCGCGCCATGGTCTATATGCTCTGATCGGGTACACATGGTCGCGCACCTTCGATTCTGGCATGCCCGACGGCTTGGGTAGCAGCCCCGGCGCTTTGTATTGGCCGCTGCCGGGAGCCAATAAACTGGATTGGGGATTGTCACAACTCAATCTCAACGATGTTTTCACGGCCAGCGTTCTTTATGATCTGCCCTTTGGCAAAGGCAAGTACTTCGGCGGTAACTGGAGCGGAGTCACTAATGCGGTGTTGGGGAATTGGGAAATCAATGTGATTGAAAGGGCCGAATCTGGCTTCCCGCTGTTCGTGGTCGATAGCGCCGATGAATCGGGAGTTTTCCTGTTCTACAACGGGTTAGTTTTGCAGCGCCCGAACGAAGTGGGTAATCCCAACGTTGCCGGACCCGTCGCAGCCAATCCCACCTGCATTGCGCCTGCCCAGATTCACACGCTTTCAAATTGGTTCAATCCTTGCGCTTTCGAGAAAGCGCCCACTGGAGAACTGGGAGACGCTCCCCGCGCTCCCGTCTACGGGCCTCGTTTCGTGAACACCGATTTTTCGCTGATTAAGCATTTCCCGCTTCCCTGGGAGAACATGGGGCTGGATTTCCGAGCGGAGTTTTTCAATCTCTTTAATCATCCTCATTTCTTCTTGCCGGGCATCGCCGGTACCGGAGAGCAGGACATTAATACACCGAGTAGTTTTGGGGTCGTGAGTCAGACGATCAATCAAACAGTGAATGATGCGCGCTCGATACAGTTTGCCCTTAAGCTGAGGTTCTAAGGAATCTGCGTCAACGGCTCTACCGCCGGCTTGCCAGCTATCCCGAGGACGTTGGACGCAGATGCAAGATGACAGCTGCCGAGACGGCGCGGCTACCAAAAGGTTATTGGTGCGGCGAAACCGTTGCCCCGTCGCGCAATGTGTATACAAACTGCTGGACCTCGCGCCGCTGGCGCTCGTCTTCCTGTGCGGTTTTCTTCGATAGTTGCCGGTACAGTTGAAACTCAGTCTGAGCTTTCGACTTTTCCCCTTCACGGATGTAGGCTCGCGCCAGGCGATAGTGCGCCTCTTTTAACTCCGGGTCGGCATTGACTGCTTTTTGATAGGCAGCGATCGCTTTGGAAGAATTTCCGCGATCCGAATAAAGAATGCCCAGCTGCAAATAGGCTGGGCCAAACTTTGGATCAAGATCGACAGCCTTCTGCAACAGCAAGTCGACCTGCTTGTCCCCATCGGCCGAATTTTCATGGTGATTCAAAAGACTAAGCGCGTAATAGTACCGGGCGGGTGCATTCGCAGGCTGAAGCGCGACAAATCGAGCCAGTTTTTCCTGAACACACCTTGGCTGTGCGCTCTGCACAGTTTGCATTTTTCCTATAAATAGATAAAACTGCGCGTCCGCGGGGTCGAGATCCGATGCGTCGCATAGCTGTTCAAGAGCCTCATCGTAAGCACCACGTGCGTATGTGGCTACACCCAGCCCAGCTAATATCCGCGCCGAACGCGGGAATAGACGATTACCTTTGGTAAAAACCTCAAGCGCCGGTTCGTATGCGCGATGCATGAGGAGATCGGCTGCCCAATTGAAGAGATTGGCTTCGTCCGGGTTCAGTTCCGCTGCCCTCTGATACTCACGAACTGCATCGAGAGGTTGCCCCGATTTCTCGTAGACGTCGCCAAGCAGGCGATGAACGTCGGCCTGCTGCTCGACGGCTTTGTTCTGCTGCGCGAGCAAACTTTGCGCCTCAGTACGCGCGCGTGCAAATTGGCCGCTGTTCGCGTAAGCGAGGGCAAGTGCATAGTTAGTTTCGGAATCGTTCTGATCAATCTGCGAAGCTCGTTCCAGATAGATGAGAGCTTCCCGTGCCTTTCCACCTTCGAGCAACAATTTCCCAAGCCGACGATTCGCCGCAAAGTTTTCCGGCTCCCGTTCAGCGGCTTTACGCAAAGATTCTTCTTCCGCTGTCTGCCCTGAGGAATCAGAAGTTGTGCGCGTGCTGAGCGAAGCGGTTTCTTTCGCCAAAGAGTCCGTCGTATGCAACGTGGTATCAGAGCCATGCCCACCCGGATTCATGGCTTCCGTTACTCCCGCAACGGTGAATTTAGGCTCGTCGAAAAACTGTGGCTTTTCTGCTGGCGACGCGGTTGCCGAACCGGCTTGTGCGGTTGAAACAAGCGTGAGATCAACCTGCTTCGTCCCGGTTGCGCCAAGCACACACGGATCGAGAGTGATTTCGCTGTACCCGGCCATCGCTACGCGTAGCGTGTAAACGTCTTCTGGAAGTTCGGAGAATCGGTAAGCCCCATCTGCACCGGTGCGGGCCGTCAGAGTTTGAGTACTGGAGCGCAAGACAATAGTCGCGGCGGAGATTGCCTGACCACGCGAATCTTGAATATGACCTTGCAACGACGCAGAGCCAGTTCGGACGTCAGATCGCCGTTCATTTGGTAGTTCTTGGGCTGCTGTTCCCGAAGGCGTGAACACCGCAATCATAACCAGAATGCACACCGCCATCTTGCGCAAATAAATCATAAAGACGTCCGCGAGTCGCTATTCTATTGATCAACGGGATCATCCGCAATTGATTCGCAATTCCCGTGTGGTTGCGCTGCAATGCCTTTATCAAGATTAACTTTGTTATGCTACGCGGATGCCGCGCGCTTTCCTGCATCGCAACATTGAGGTGATGATGAAACTTTTCCGCATCTGTTTTGTCGCAATAGCTGTGCTCTTGATGACTTCCCTCACCTGCTGGGGGCAAAAGAGAAAGATAATCATCGATCAGGATGCTGCCGGACCCGGCGGAACCGATCAGCAATCGATGATCCTACTCATTCAATCTCCACAAACGGAAGTCTTAGGAATCACTGTTGTGACGGGCGATCAGTGGCTCAAAGCGGAGGTCGCGCACACTTTGCGCATGCTCGAACTCATTGGACGAACCGACATCCCCGTCATCCCGGGCGCCGAGTATCCGCTCGTGCGGCGAAAACAGGAAACGGAAATGTGGGAAGAACGTTACGGCTCGGTGCGGTGGCTGGGAGCATGGACGCCAAGACTCTATCATCCGCCGGACCAATTCGGCGACATGCCCGAAGGCCTGCCCACTACGAAGCCCGCAGACGATGACGCTGCGCATTTTCTCATTCGCATGGTCCACCGGTTTCCCAACGAAATTACGATTTACGAAGGTGGACCGATGACAAACCTTGCTCTGGCCATTTCCATTGATCCGGAATTCGCTGGGCTGGCCAAGCAATTGGTCTTCATGGGCGCCAGTCTGGCTCCGCAAACCAGTGATCCCGAGTTCATCAATGCTCCGCGGCGCGAATTCAATGTTTGGTTTGATCCAGAAGCCGCTCATATTGCTCTACGTGCGCCGTGGAAGAAAATTGTCTGCACAACAGTGGACATTTCTGTAAAGACTAGATTCACACCAGAACTGATCAACCAGATCAAAGCCAGCGACTCGCCCGCAGCGCGCTATGTCGGTACGTACACACGCCTGCATGGCGAATACAATTATTTGTGGGATGAACTGGCCGCGGCTGCATGGCTCGACGCCAGCCTGATTACGCAGAAAGAAACTCGCTACATGGATATCAATCTCGATCCGGGCGCGGGATACGGCGACACCCTAACCTGGGCAGAGCAAGATAAACCGAAAGTCGATGTGCGGCCCGTAGAAATTCAGGTGGATCTAGATCTGCAGAGGTTTTACAAGATGTTCGTAGATTTATTGACCGCACCCACGCCAAAACATTAATGGAGGCCGGGCGAGACGCCGGCTCTTCACTACCGCGATAATTCTTCGATCATTTTCTGCGCCTGTGCGTTCTCAGGATGCTGCTTCAGAAGCTCAAGGAGAACCTCCCGCGCCTCATCCGTCGCTCCTTCGATGCTATACACCTTCGCCAAATTCAAATAAGACTGATCGAAAGCTGGCGCCACGCGGATGCATTCTTCAAAACTTGCGACCGCTTGATCTCTGCGCTGCGTCCGTAAATAAAGCACACCGAGATTGTTCAACGCCTCGGGATAAACCGGACGAACTTTCAATGCTCTCTGCAGATATTCGTAAGCGCGGTCACTGTCGTCCAGTTGCGCAAACACCATTCCCAAACTATAGTTCGCCTCCGGATCTTTCGGTCCGACAGCAACCGCGCGTTCCAGCACTTTACGCGCTTCGTCCCATTGGCGCTGCTGACGATACGCATTGCCAAGATTATCCAATGCGATTAAGTGGTCGGGGCTTAGCCGCAGCGCTTCCTGGAAATACGGAATTGCCTCGGCAGTGCGACCCTCTTGCGTCGCCAGCAATCCCAGGTTATTCCAGGCATTCGGCAGGGTGTCAGGGTAAGTGGGTTTCAGTTTAGTCGTACGTTCAAAACTCTGCCGGGCTTCGACAGCGTTTCCTTTCTTTAGATAAACGCTGCCCAAGCCGTAAAGCGCCTCGGCACTCGCCGCATTGGCACTCAAAGCGAGCCGGAATGACTCTTCGGCCTGATCAAAATAACCTCGCTGAAAAAAAACTGAACCGTAAGATAAATAATTGCGGCGGAATTCTGACGCGTCACTCACTCCCGGAAACGGCAGTACCTTCGCCAATCGCTCCGCTGAAGTTTGCGGAATATGCCGAAAGTCGCTTTCAATGTGCTCACCATTCACCGACCCCTGATAAACCTTGACGATTTCACCCTTCTCACTGATCAGGAACGAAGTGGGAAAGCCGAGATCGCGATGCCTGTCGAACAGATATCGATAAATAATGTTGTAAACAGCTGCGATGTCATCCGACCCCAAAACAATAGGAAAAGAAAGATGGAGTCCTCGCGCCATCGCCCGTACGCTGTCCGCCTCGGTTGCATCGTCGACGTTCACTGCCAACATTTCGAGGTCTGAATGTTTATGCACTTCATTGAGAATCCTTAGATTGTCCCGGCAGGTAGCGGCTCCCAATGCCCAGAAATTGAGCAGGACTGCTTTGCCTGACAAGGCGCCGAGTCTCCAACTCTTTCCGTTTAGATCAGGAAGAGAAAAATCCGGTGCGCTTATCGGGGCAATTAACCACGTTTCAACTACAGTCGGAAGCAGCTCGATTTCAGCGGCCGCGCTTTGGCTCGCCAGAGATGCCAAGGGCGGACCTGGGAGCGTGGTTTTAAACGCCTCCATCCGATTTGGTTCCGCTCCTTCCTCGACCCAGACTCGATAGTTGATGGGAAGATCATTCAATTCTTGGACGAGTCCACTCGGCCAGCGGATGGAAGCCCGCACCAGACCTTTAGCTTCTCCTAAGCCGAAAAACACTTCCTTACTGTGCTGAGACAAGA
>DASYOD010000051.1:0-5450 GCA_036008085.1 Terriglobales bacterium | reverse complement strand
GTCAAAGATCTGCCGCCGCTTTTCGAACAGTTTTATTCGAACGAGAGCCGGCGCACGTGCAAGCGTTGCGGCACGATTCATCCCGGCAAATAGCATGCCAGTCATCGACATTCATAATCATTTTTTTCCTGATTCGTGGCCTGACCTGGCGGCGCGCTACGGCACGCCGGACTGGCCATCGATCAAGCACGCCGAGGCGGGAAAAGCCGAAATCATGGTGGGGGACCGATTCTTCCGGCATATTTATTCGGCATGCTGGGACCCGGAGGTGCGACTGCAGGAGATGGATCGGGACGGCGTTGACGTGCAGGTCATGTCTGCCACGCCAGTGCTGTTCGCGTATCAGCGTCCGGTGGAACAAGCGCTAGATTGTGCGCGATTGTTCAACGATGCTGCGCTTGAGCTTTGCGGCCGCGGAAAAGGCCGATTGAAATCGCTTTGCCAGGTGCCTTTGCAAAATGTTGATGCGGCATGCAAGGAGCTTAGCCGATGCATGCAGGCCGGACACCTTGGTGTGCAGATTGGAAATCACGTTGGCAACAAGAATCTGGATGATGTTGGGATTGTGACTTTTCTGCAGCACTGCGCGGATGAGGGCGCAGCCGTGCTTGTGCATCCCTGGGAAATGTTCGGCCCGGAGCGGATGCCGAAATATATGATGCCTTGGACGGTCGGCATGCCGGCGGAGACGCAGTTGTCGGTGGTGGCGATGATTTTGAGTGGAGCGTTTGACCGGCTGCCTGGCACGCTCCGGATTTGTTTCGCGCACGGCGGCGGGAGCTTCGCCTTCTTGCTGGGGCGGCTGGAAAATGCGTGGCATCATCATCCGGTTGCGCGCGGGGAGAGTGAGCATCCGCCCAGCTACTATCTCAACCGTTTCTTCGTCGACTCCGCCGTGTTTGATCAACGCGCGTTGCAGTTTCTGGTGGGGACGATGGGAGCGGATCGCGTGATGCTCGGCTCCGACTATCCGTTTCCGCTGGGGGAGGAACGGGTGGGGTCGCTGGTCCGCAAAAGTAATTTATCGCCGGACGCCAAGAGCAAAGTTCTGGGCGGAAATGCGGAGCAATTCCTTGGACTTAAAGTTGAGTCGCGAAAAGCGGTGTCTGGCGCGGCTACCGGGCCATCTTCGCTCGCCCCTGAGCCTGGACAGCTTACATACAGCTCGTACTTGAAGGTTCCGGAATTGCTGGACCTGCAGAAGCCGCAATCTGTGCCGCCGCACCATGACGAGTTGCTGTTTATTCTTGTGCACCAGACTTACGAGCTTTGGTTTAAGGAGTTGCTGCACGACCTGGATGCCGTCGTCGCTAACTTGCAAAAGGCCGGCGCGGCACCACAATCGCATGATGAAGTCTATGAGGCGGCTCGGCTGTTGCGGCGCTGCACCGAGATCACGCGCGTGCTGGTGGAGCAATTCACGATTCTGGAAACGATGTTGCCTACTCATTTTCTTGCGTTTCGCGGCTTGCTGGAGCCGGCGAGTGGATTTCAGTCTGAGCAGTTTCGGGAAATCGAATTTCTGTGCGGGTTGAAGGACGAGAAAATGCTTCGCTATCACCGGCCCACACCGGAGGCTTATGCGAGCCTGAAGCGCCGGTTGGAGGAGCCCTCGCTGCGCGACGTATTCTTTGGCGCTCTGCAGGCAATGGGCAAGCTTCCGCAGGCTGTCGAGGGTGCGAGCGAAAGTGAGCGATTCGAAGCGCGCGCCCGCGCCGTCCACGAACTCTACAAGGATGAACATCATCATCGCGACTGGATTGATGTGTGCGAACGCCTTACGGAGTTTGACGAACTGGTCGTGAGCTGGCGGTTGCGCCACATTCAGTTGGTGGAGCGAATTATTGGCATCCGCATGGGCACCGGGGGAAGCACGGGAGCCTCTTACCTGAAACTGACACTCGACAAGAAATTCTTTCCCGAATTGTGGGAGGCGAGAACGTTGTTGACCGAGTAAGAAGTTGTTCCCTTCAGCGTTATCGGTTGAAGGGAATAATCGTCGCACCTCTCAGATGAAGGCCGCACATGACAAAGTCACGCTGATCGGCGCCGGACTGAACGGCCCCCTCCTGGCTATTCTTTTGGCGAAAAGGGGATTCACAGTCGAGATTTATGAGCGGCGTCCCGATATGCGGCGCGTGCGCATGAGCGCGGGGCGGTCTATCAACCTCGCGCTTTCGACCCGCGGCATTCACGCTTTGCAGCAAGCCGGCCTTTGGGAACGCATGCGCAGCATCATTATCCCGATGAAAGGGCGAATGATGCATTCGACTGGCGGGGAACTGACGTTCCAGCCGTACGGGAAGGACGAAGCGGAAGTCATCAACTCGATTTCGCGGGCTGAGTTGAACATTGCGCTCATCAATGCGGCAGAGGAACACGGGGCGACAATTCACTTCAGTCAGCGTTGTACCGGATACGACTTGAAGACCGGTGCGACGCGAGTGCGCAACGAGGAAACGGGCGAGGAGACTACGCGAGCGACGGAGGTTGTGATTGGATGCGATGGTTCGGCGTCGGCGATTCGAGCCGAAATGCTCAAGCTGGCCCGGTTTAATTTTTCGCAACAATATCTCGACTACGGCTACAAGGAGCTGACGATTCCAGCTGGGCCCAAGGGTGAGCATCTTCTGGAGACGCACGCGCTGCACATCTGGCCGAGGGGCAACCACATGCTGATTGCCTTGCCTAACATCGACGGCACGTTTGCATGCATTCTGTTTTTACCGTTCGAAGGCGCGGACAGCTTTGACTGCCTGACTACGCGGGCGCAGGTGATCGAGTTTTTCGAATCTCGCTTCCCGGATACAGTTCCGCTGATGCCACAACTGGCCGACAATTACTTTGCGAATCCGATCGGTGCGATGGTTACCATCAAGTGCTCTCCATGGCATGTGGAAGGAAGAGCGCTGCTTCTCGGGGACGCGGCTCACGCCATCGTTCCCTTCTTCGGCCAGGGAATAAACTGCGGGTTCGAGGACTGTACTCATCTAGTTGAGTTGCTCGACGACCACGGAGGAAACTGGGCACACGTTTTCGCCGAGTTCGAGAAACAGCGCAAGGTGAATACTGACGCCATTGCGGACATGGCGATTGAGAATTTTACGGAAATGAGAGATCGGGTTGCGGACGCGCGATTCTTACTGCGAAAGAAGGTGGAGCTGGCACTGGAAGCAAAGTATCCGCAACTCTTCGTGCCTAAATACGCCATGGTGACGTTTCATCGCATTCCCTACTCGGTTGCTCTGGCGCGTGGCACGGTTCAAGACCGCATGCTGACGGAGCTGTGTGAATCCATCGATCGGGTGGAGGATCTCGATTGGGACAGAGCAGATCAGCTGATTCGCCGCGATCTTACACCGCTGGAGATTCGGCAGTGAGCGATCTCGAACATCGGCCGAAGTTCGAATCCGGCGAAGGTTTTGCGATTGCGATGGATAAACGCGATCCGCTGAAGGAGTTTCGTGAGCGCTTCTTCCTTCCAAGCACTCCAGGCCGCGAATGCATTTATCTTTGTGGGCACTCGCTTGGGCTGCAGCCCAAGACGGCGGCGGCATATATCGAGCAGGAATTGAACGAATGGGCGCAGCTTGGCGTCGAGGGACATTTCCACGCGAAGAACCCGTGGATGCCCTACCATCGGCTGCTCACAGAACAGACTGCGGAGTTGGTGGGGGCGAATCCCGCCGAAGTTGTGGTGATGAATTCGCTCACGGTGAACCTGCACCTGATGATGGTTTCGTTCTACAGGCCGACGCGACAGAGACACAAGATTGTCGTGGAATGCGGAGCTTTCCCCTCGGACCAGTACGCTGTGCAGTCCCAGATTCGTTTCCATGGCTTTGATCCGGCGACCTCGCTGATCGAGTTGACCCCGCGGGCGGGCGAGGGCTGCCTTCGCGATGAAGACATTGAATCGGAGATCGAGCGCGAAGGGGATGCGATCGCGCTGATTATGCTGGGAGGAGTAAATTATTCCACCGGTCAAGCTTATGACTTGGCGCGCATTGCGAAATTGGGTCGAGCGCGGGGCTGCGTGGTCGGTTTTGATCTGGCGCACGCAGCCGGTAATTTGGAGCTAAAACTTCATGAGTGGGGCCCGGATTTTGCGGTTTGGTGCAGTTACAAATATTTGAATGGCGGACCGGGATGTGTTGCGGGTTGTTTTGTTCATGAGCGTCATGGGCGGGAGTGGGATTTGCCACGCTTCGCCGGCTGGTGGGGGCATGACGAGCAATCGCGGTTCGAGATGGGGCCCGACTTTCGCGCCATGCCTGGCGCCGATGGCTGGCAGTTGAGCAATCCGTCGATCGTCAGCCTGGCCGTCTTGCGCGCGTCGATGGCTATCTTCCACGAAGCGGGGATGGAGCGTTTGCGGGCGAAGAGCGTGTCGCTGACGGGGTATCTGGAGTTCCTGCTGAATCAAAAGGCGTCTCCGGCTTTTTCAATTATCACACCACGTCAAGAGGACCGGCGGGGCGCGCAGCTGTCGATCCGAATTTCACACAACGGGCGGGCTCTGTGCAGAAGGCTGGCAGCGGAGGGCATCGTGGGCGACTGGCGGGAACCTGACGTTTTTCGGGTTGCACCAGTGCCGCTTTACAACTCCTATCACGATGTTTTCCGGTTTGTGCGGCGATTTCTGGTCGCGATTGGCTAAAGATTGGATTGCACGCTTGGGTCACGCAGGCTATTACTTCAGTAACACACGCACTAACCTGACCCCGCCATACACTCTTAGCGTGGGTCTCATCTCGGTGCGAAAACCCGGCAAGTGGACGGGAATCGTGTGCGCGGTGGTGTGCGTTCACGTATTAGTGTCTCTGTTTGTTCCACGCAGTGTTGGACTGACCGCCTTCGGCGATCTGATGCAGTCTGCTCTGCTTTTCTGCGGAATGCTGTCCATCCTCTCGAACCTCAAGACAAGCTACAGAAAAGCCAAGCTTTTCTGGGCGCTCATGGCGCTCGGTTGTGGGATGTGGCTGTGCACGCAGATCCTCTGGACCTACTTCGAGGTCTTCCTGCGCCAGGAAGTGCCGAACCCGTTTGTGGGAGACGTAGTTCTGTTCCTCCATGTGGTTCCGATGATGGCCGCCCTGGTGGTGCAGCCGCAAGTTCAGCGGAAAGAAAATTCCCTGCGGCTGGTGTCGCTCGACTTTTTTCTGCTGCTCACCTGGTGGCTTTATCTTTATTTATTCATCGTGATCCCTTGGCAGTATGTGTCGCCGAACGAAGCGGTTTATGGCCACAGCTTCGATGTGCTCTACGCATGCGAACAGATTGTTCTGATTGCGGGGGTAGGCCTGGTTTGGAAGCGCAGTCTCGGGTCCTGGCGGCTTATCTACCGGCAATTGTTTGTCGCTGCCTTGTTTTACAGCGTGGGCTCACTTCTGGCGGGCGTAGCGATCGACTATCACCAGTACTACACGGGCAGTCTTTTTGACGTTCCG
>DASYOD010000050.1:0-32824 GCA_036008085.1 Terriglobales bacterium | reverse complement strand
AAACTCCTCGAGCAGCGCGCCTTTCGGCGCGTCGCCTTGCAGCAGCATAGGGAAATCGAGTTCGCCAAGCAAGCGCTGGTAGACATCGTTCATCTGCGCATAACTGGTGAACAACACGAATGCACGGCCACGCGTGATTTCCAGCAAGCGTCGGATGCGGTCTGCAGCTTTGGCGGCAAATTGCGGCGTGCGCGGATCAGGCAGATCGGGCGGGACATAGAACAGTGCCTGGTTTTCGTAATCGAAATGCGAAGGCAGAACAGATTCCCGAGCATGCTCAAGACCCAGGCGATTTCGCATGTACTCGAAACCGCCGCCCACGGCGAGCGTGGCTGAAGTTAGAACCGCGCACTCCAGTTTGTCGAACAGACAAGTCTTCAGGATCGGTGCCACGTCAATCGGTGTGGCTTGCAGATAAACGCTGAATTTATCTCGTCCGCCGCGACGCCGTTCAATCCAGAACACCGTGTTTGGGTCCTCTGACTCCATTAGAAAACCGAATTGCACCTGCAGTTCCTGCGCCCGTCTCGTGAAGTTGAAAACCTCCTCCGGCTTCGACGGCAAATTTTCTAGTTCCGAGCCTAGTCGAGTGAATGATTGCTGCAATGCCACGAATTCTTCGCCGTTTTCTTCCAGAAAATCGCGGCGGTTCTCAAAAGAGAAACGACCCTCCCCCTGCGGCAGCAGGGCAAAGAAAAACATGGATCGCTCGCGCAGGCTTTTCAGCGCACCCATGACTTGCGCCGAAAGCATATGATTCCGTTGCAGCGACGCCTCTAAATCGCGGCACAGCTCTTCCACTCTTCCGTTGCTGACGGAGACGCCGAAGTAATTGCCAGCCACGTCTTCCAATTCATGGGCCTCGTCGAAGATGACAGCGCCCACCTCCGGCAAAATGCCGGCATCGGGGGCGTACTCGGCTTGTTGTTTGATGGAGAGATCAGCGAAGAATAAATGATGGTTGACGATGATGATGTCGCTCTCCATGGCACGGCGGTGCATTTCGGTGATGAAGCATTTATCCCACGAGCTGCATTTCTGCCCGATACAAGCGTCGGAGCGGGCGTCGATTTTGTGCCAAAGCGCGCTGGCCTCGGGCAATTCCGCTAATTCTGCGCGATCTCCAGTTTGTGTGGCCTTTTCCCATGCCGCGATGGCTCGATAATGCTCGATCTCTTCCAGCCCGCTCAGCACCGGTTGTCCGGTCAAATCGTAGAGCTTTTTGCGGCAGAGATAATTATTTCGCCCTTTCATGTAACAGACATTCAGCCGGCCCTCGCCGTTCGGAAACAACGCTTGCTCAAGAAAAGGGATATCCTTGTGAAACAGTTGCTCCTGCAGGTTCTTGGTGCCGGTCGAAATAATTACGCGTTTGCCGGAGCGGATTACGGGAACGAGGTACGCCAAAGTCTTGCCAGTTCCGGTTCCGGCCTCGACGATGAGATGCCGTTTTTCCTCGAGAGCTTGCTCGACCGATTGCGCCATCTGAAGCTGTCCACGACGGAACTCGTATGCGGGATGGGTACGTGAAAGCACGCCTCCGGGGGCGAAGAACTGGTAGAGCGAGACCTCGTGCTTTTTAGCGGACGGCGCAGAAGCGGGCTGAGGGATGGGGGCCACGAAGTCTCTATAATAGCTGTCGAACCTGCTGGCTGTCCCCACGTGATCGTTGTTAACCGTTGACTCGAATCAATTCCAATTCGATGAGCACTCCGGCCGCGGTTGGTACTCCGACCATTGCCATTGTTGGTCGGCCGAACGTGGGGAAATCGACATTGTTCAATCGAATCGTCGGCTCGCGGCGCGCCATTGTAGGCGATGAGCCGGGGATCACTCGCGACCGACTGTACGGCGAAGCTCACTTTCGCGGACATCGTCTGCGTATCGTAGACACGGGTGGAATTGAACCGGACGAAAAGGAATTCATTCCTGCGGAAATTTTTCGTCAAGCGAAGGTTGCCCTGCAAGAGGCCGACGCGATTATTCTGGTGGTCGATGGGAGAAGCGAACTAACCGCGCCGGATCTGGATCTAGCTCGGTTGCTGCTTCGTGGTGGCAAGCCGCTGTTTCTGGCAGTCAACAAAATTGATAGCGACAAACAGCAGTCGCTGATCGACGAATTTCATCGCCTCGGAATCAGAAATATATTTCCTGTTTCCGCCGAGCATGGCCGCGGCGTGGACGATGTTCTCGAAGCGGTCTTTGAAGCTCTCGGCCTGGAAACGGCGAGCGCAGAAACCGAGCCTGAATTCCCTGAACCGGAAATCACTCAACCTGAAACAGCGGATTTTGATCGCGAAGTTCGGAGTGGCTCAGAACCCGAGAACGCAGCCCAATCCAAGGAGGTGAAAGTCGCGATTATCGGCCATCCAAATGTTGGCAAGTCAACTTTGCTAAACCGGCTCACCGGAACTTCTCGATCCATCGTTTCACCGATCCCCGGGACAACCCGGGACGCAGTCGACGAGGTGATCGACATCGATGGCAAGAGCTTCCGCTTCATTGACACGGCGGGAATCCGGCGTAAGGGCAAAACCCATCTTATGGCAGAAAAACTTTCTGTCGTCATGGCACGCAAGCATCTCGAAGCCGCAGACATCGCACTGCTGGTGATCGATGCCACCGAGGGTGTGAGCGCCCTCGACGCCACCATCGCCGGTTATGCTCACGAGAGTGGCCGATCGGTCATCATCATCGTAAATAAATGGGATTTGGTGACAAGCGGCCAGAAGAAAGCCGGACGCGAATCAAAAGCGTCTCGCATTCGTGAAAGCAAAAGTCCGGCCGATCGCGAGGCTTATGAACAAAGAGTCCGGTACGACCTTAAATTCTTGAGCTATGCCCCGGTGCTGTTCGTCTCTGCAGCCACCGGAAATGGAACGGAAAAGATTTTGCCCATGTTGGAGGAAGTTGCTTCCGAGCGCCGCAAGCGAATACCGACTGCCGAAATGAACCGTTTTCTAAAGTATGTTGATTTCGAACGCGCTTCTGTCCCGGCGCGCCAGCAGGTCAAAATTTACTACATGACGCAAGCGGGAGTTTCTCCGCCGACATTCGTGCTTTTCACCAATCGCAAAGTAAAGTTGCACTTTTCGTACCAGCGCTTTCTGGAAAACCAATTACGCAAAGCATTCGGATTTGTGGGCTCGCCTATTTGGATCAAGAACCGGGCCCGCGATTAACCCTTCAAGTTACGATCTCGGTTCGACGTTCATTATCGTTGCGAGCATTGTTGCGATCAGTTTCTCTTGTCCCCCTTTAGTTGCAAATGCGTCTGCTGTACACACAGCTAGCCTTTTGCCAGCACGTTTAACAGACCCGCGCGCGACGAATGATTCACCGATCCCCGGCGCCAGAAGGTTGACCTTGAATTCCACACTGAGGACGTCGTCCTCCTCCGCGGCCACGCTCAAAGCCGCGTAGCCACAGGCGGAATCCATAATGCTGGTGACCGCGCCCGCATGGACGAATCCATTTTGTTGCGTCAACTTGGAACTGAATGGAAATCGAATCTCTACACTTCCGCGGCAAACGGAAATGATCTCTGCGCCGATCGTAGACATGAAGAGCTGCCGGCCAAAACTGTCCCGAACTTTTTTCTCAAATGCTTCCACGCATCCCCCGCCCTGAAAGGCTACACTGCTTGTTAAAGTGGCAAGCTGAGCCAGGCGTTATTAAGCTTGATCACCGATCCGCCTCGGCCTTCGCTAGTACGATAGCCGAATGTTCTGCGGCCCCCTCGTAATAGCCGACGAACCGCTGCGGTTCCATCGCCTGGTACCGGGCGAGATTGTGGGCCCAGCGGAAACCGATTGGCTGATACCAGAGTTCTACTTCCACGTGCAAACGCCCGGTCGTGTTGCCCGTGTTAATGACGTAGCGTGTAAGCGCGCCTTTGTCGTTGAAATCGGGATCGTCGGCGGCTTCTCCGACCACCGAAATATCGGGTTCTGCGGTTTTCTTATCGAAGCCACTGGGCAGGATGCGGGTGTCTTTGAGATATCCGATTGCCGACAAAAGCCCGGTGGTCACTTTCCCCTGCGCGTCCTTCAGGATCGGCTCGAAAATCTGCACCTGCTCCGGACTGCTGATTTCGCGATAATGCGGCTCAAATCGCAACGGGTCCACATCGTTGTCATTGCCGACGATAGATCCATCGGGATTGAGTGCGCCCGATTCGAAAACGATTCGTCCATCGCGGTCGCGCAGCACTACGTGCAGCCACGCTCGGCGCGATGGATATGCCGTCGGAAGTTTATGTCCGGTGAGGTTCTCGACCAGCACGTCCATCGAGAGCCCGGCGGCGGTGGTTTGCAAATTGTTAATGCTTACGCGCGCAGATTGCGTCTGCAAGAAAGTGATCGTCCGGTCCGCGGCGGTAGAAAGTTCCGGCGGTAGTGCAGTCACGCCGAGGTCGTCGCGATGGCCGTTCAAAATGCGCTGGAGAAAGAAATTTCCGCCAATGAATTCGTGGCGATGCATGCCCGCACGCGGTTGCCCATACAAGGCCGTGATCGGCACTGCTTCGTGTACCTCGGGCATGTGGCACGATTGGCAGGTCTGTTTGCCGGGGTAGTCGCTGTGCAGCCATTCTTGATAGGGCATCTGCTCGGGCAGGCTGCCGATTTTAGCTCCGTCCGGGCCCAATGCTTTCGTTTTCAGGGTATGACAACTGCCGCACAGTGCCGGGTCGCGAATCTGATCGCCTTGCTCCGGCACAAATCCGCCGGTCGACGACTGCATCACGCGCCGATGTCCAGTATCAATTACAAACGGCCCGTACTCCGGTCGCTGATCCTTATTCTGCGCGCTCGCGATTACAACATTTCCATTGTCGGCTTCGCTTGTTCCCAATCTCTCTTTCTCGATCTGATGACAAACGGAACACGAGACTCCATCCGCCGCAGCGCGATGCCCCTGGTCCGACGAGGATATGGGAAGATGGGTAAAAATCTTTGTCTTTTGCCCTTCTGACTTCGCCGTCAAGTGCGTGATCGGCATATGGCAAACTGAACACTCGTCCTCGATGTTGGCTTGCGATTCAGGATGATCAAGCGATTCCCGCCGCACGCTGCCCTGCCAGTAGGGGTCGCGGGACGAGTTGGCCATTATGCTGGCGCGCCACTGGAATCCGATGGAAATGTCCTCGCCGGAACTAGTCTTCAAATCGTTATGACAGGCGACGCAACGGTCGGATGTGCGAAACTCCGTGTTCAGATTCCTGTCTTTCGAAGCGGCCTGCACGATCGTCGGCACCGCGAGCAGTGCAACTGGAAGCATCAGTAGAGCTGGCCAGCGCAGCTTCATTTCCAGCCCTCCCACAGCTTTCCATCCGCCCAATCCCAAAGCAGGTAAAACACCAGTTGCTTGTCGCGTCCCGCGGTGTTCGTCACCGGCGTGCGCACCCCGAGGTCGAAGCGCACATGCTGCCTGGCGCTAATCGTGACTTGCATTTCCGGAAGCACGTCCCAATCTGTTTTTGCACCATCTTTCAGGTCGCGATCGGCCAGGAATTCGACCATGGGCGACCACAGTCGTCCCAACCGATGGTCTCCCGCGAGCGTCTGCCCGACGGCCGCCCGCCAGAACAGGCTTTGCGGCGTGATATCCGTGCGATGAGGCAAATCAGCCCCGAACTGAAATTGCAGGAATGTATTCGTGGGAAAGAGTTGGTCGAATGCGGCGAAGGGTTCAAACGTTGTCGTCCCGTTGGTGAATCCATACCTGCTATTGCCAGTGGGAGCGAGTACTCCGCCCTGCAAAGCCAAAATGGATCCGGTACGCAGACTCGAGAACATCACTCGCTTCACCCCGAATGTGATGTCCCCCAAGCCGCTATTCCAGGCATGGTTCTGATCTTGTGAATTGATCGGCACGTCGATTTCAATCTGATTGTTCATGCCGAATCGTTGCTCGTGAATAATGTCGGTGGTCAAACCCGGCGCCCCGGTGACGTTCATTGCGGTGGAGATTACGACCTCGTCTTCCGGATACGCCTTCTCCGTGACTATTGCTCGCGGCAGGTTCAGTTCCCCACGCGGCCAACGTTTGTCGGTACAGAACTCGCGCAGATACGCGATTACATCGTCAATCTGTTCCGAAGTGAGCAATTCGCCAAATGCGGGCATGATTTGGGACAAACCGCGTGCCGGCCCCCCGTGAACGACCACGGCTTTGTATGCCAGGTTCGTTTCTGCGGTTGTCTGATCGCACCGCGTGAAATCTGGGAAGGTATCGGGCAGCTTGAATTCAATGCTGGTCTGCGGCGCTCCTTTGCCAGTGCTCCCATGGCACGCAATGCATCCGTTCTTATATAGAACCTCGCCGTTCTTTGCGTTAGGTGGTTTTGAGTATTTGAGCGTCTGTGAGAGCAGCAGGGAGGTGCATGGCGGAACAAGCACGGCTACGCAGACCAGGAAAATTCGAATACAGAAGGTGATGCTTTGCGGGTGACGATCGCCACGCCGTAAAGCGCGGCATCGCGCAGTTTGCGGTTTATTTTTTACTCCAACAAAATACGAACGACCGCCGTTCTTCATCGTACTGTCCTGAGTCGCATAAGCAGTCTGAGAGGCGATGTTCCAATTTCAAATGCATCGACTGGGCTCTATGGATGCGCGATCGCGACAAACAGTAACATTAAGAAATTGTCATCTTGAGTCAAGCGGAAGAAGCGCATGGATTGCTTCGCGCGGGATGGCAAAAATTCTTCAGTTGTATTGTTCTAAAAATGGTCTACCCAATCGGCTCCGGTAACGGTGGCGGCAGGGGCGGGGGCGGAACTATTAACAGCGGTGGACGCAGGTACGCGTCCAGCGGCGGATAGCGCGAAGCGAAAAAGTAAATCGAATAAGCAGGAAAGAATACGATCGCGGGCACCGAGATTAGAGAGATGATATACAAAAGTACCGCCAGCACAATGCAGCCGACCACGATCGCTAACGTAATTGTGTACAGGTTCCAAGTTAGACCGGCGGCTTTTCCAATCAAAACAGCGACTATGCCAAATCCCCCAACAGGAATCAGGAACAGGAGAAGCACAATAAAAGTAACTATACCCACAACAACTGCGGCTCCTAACGCCATCACGATTTTCATGCCGATGTAACCGGCATAGCTCGATTTTTCCGCATTTAGCATGTGCAACAGCCGGCGCCATCCTTCGATCGCGTTGATTTTGTCCAGAGCCATTTGCGGCACGACAAAGTCTTTGGTGAAAACGTGGACCACCAGCGACAGCAATATGAATCCCATAATCACAAAGAACAAAAGCATTCCGCCGAGTATGAGTGGAAGCATGTGCTGCCTGGGATGTTGGAGCCAACCCACAAAGAAGGCAAATGCAGCCGGAATTCCAATCAAAACAGTTAGACCGACGCCTATTGCTAACGTGAAAAGAATTTGCCAGACGAAGTAGCGCAAACCGTCGCCATGGCGGCGCGACCAACCGCGCCCGATTTCGCATCGTTTTGTGACCACGCTATCGAAGAGTATGAAGCGCATCACGCTACTGACGTAAACGAACAGTATCCAAAAAACTATGCCAACCACGATGAGCAGGGCGATCAAGCCTGCAAGCAATGCGGGATTAATGTTGGGCAAAGCGGATCCCAGGGAACCATGGCCCTCAGTGGGACGGGCTGGTACCTGGAAATTGCCACCATTACATCCTCCGGAACTGAGTTCCCCGGCTAGAAACCCAACCAGCGCCAACTTCGCCCATTCTGCGGCGCGGAAGGGCCGCAGGAGTTGCTCTTTTGTATGCTGAAAGGCGGGACCAATGGCATCGATTGCGGAAATCGGCAAAGCGGACACCTCGCGAAAATGGTTAAGGGGGCTCGCTGCAAGGTACCGCTAACCTTGGATATTTGTAAAGCAGCCGCTGATTCTCACGGATTTCACGGATGGTGGCAATTTGTTTCTTATCTTTACCCGAGTTAATCCGCGAAATCCGTGGCCAATCTTTTATTCGTACCGCAGTGCTTCTACGGGGTCGAGTTTCGAAGCGCGCAACGCTGGCACCAATCCGCTGATCACGCCGACGATCAGCAGCACGATAGTAGAAAGCGTCACGGTCATTAAAGAGATTTGTAGATGGATATCAGCCTTGCCAGACTCGTCTTCAAACAGCGGACCCATCAGCGGCAGAGTGCCGACGGCCGCGGCGATCGCATACGACAACAGGACGCCGATTGCGCCGCCCAGCATCATAATCAGGAGAGTTTCAGCGAGAAATTGCAGCTTGATGTGGCGTTTTCTGGCGCCCAGCGCCCGCCGCAAACCAATTTCGCGGATACGCTCATCGACCGAAACCAGCATGATATTCATCACGCCGACGCCGCCAATTCCTAACGTCAAAGTTCCAACAAAAGTAAGCAGTACCTGCAATCCGATGGTGAGTGCGTCGATCACGGGACGAAACTCGTCGCGTCCGAACATTTGAATCGCCTTAGGATCGGTTGGGGAGAATTGTTGTCTCGTCGCGACTGCGGCCAGCACCTGCGCCATGGCCTTCTTTTCGAATTGCGGAGCGATGGGAGCGAAGATCAGCACTTGCGCATCGCGCGTATTCCAAAGGTCGCCGGCCGCTGAATAAGGAATCCAGACTGAGTCGTCATCACTGCTGAAATAATTGCTGAGCTGAATTTTGCGCGCCATGACTCCAATCACAGTAAAGCGCACGCCGCCAATCGTCACCGTCTCGCCCACTGCCGGACGGCCGCTGAACAGTTGTTCTCGAACTCGTCCACCGAGGAACGCTACGCGGCGCCGTTCCAGTTCGTCGCTGGCATTGATCCAGCGCCCTTCCGAGGGTACCTCGTTTCTCATTTCTCCATATTCCGGACACACTCCGCGGATGGCTGCTGTTCCGACCATCCGGTCGCCATACGCAATGCCGGGACGGTGCTCAGTCTCCAGGCAGACGTGTTTTACGAGAGGCGCGGTTTCCTTCACCATATCGACGTCGGCTTTTTCAAAAACCACTTTCTTGCCTGCGCGTTGTCCGCCAGGTTGTTCGCTAGTTTGTTGTGGCCAGCAAATGACGGCGCTCTTTCCGAACGCGTCGAAGCCACTCACCAGAATTTTGCGGAAACTGCTTCCGTAAGCGATAAGCAGCGTTACCGTCGTGATGCCCCAAACGATGCCCAGCATGGTCAACAAGCTGCGCGTAGTATTGCGCTTCAGGGCGATCCAGGCTTCGCGAATAATTTCGATCAGCATAGATTCTGTCGGTGTGGCGAGGGCATTAACCACAAAGGACACTAAGGTGCACAAAGGAATCCGTGCGCCAAAACCTCCGTGTTACTTCATGTCTTTTGTGGTTGACGCCGTTTCTAACCTCCCGCCTCAAATCTCAAAGCCTCAATCGGATCCACTGACGCTGCTTTCCTCGCCGGATAAAGTGCGGAGAGCACTGCTGTCGCTCCGAGCAGTCCACAGGACAATAATCCTGACTTCCATGTCGGCAGCAGGCCCGCGAAAAAATCCGGCATCGGCAGCAAATTAACGAGCGAGCACATTCCGTAAGCCACACCCAAACCGATACCACCACTCAAAACGGCAATTACCAGGGCTTCGAGGAAAAATTGCCGCAAGATTGTATGAGCTGGTGCGCCCAGAGCTTTGCGGACGCCAATCTCGCGGGTGCGCTCGCGAACCGCGACCATCATGACGTTCATCACGCCCAAGCCCCCGAGAAGCAACGTCACTATTCCGACGGCGCCGAGAAAATACTTCATGCCATCGGTCATCTGCCGGAAAGCTTGCGCCTCCTGCACCGTATCCCAGATAGGGCAAGCTTCTTTATCATGCGGATCGAAATTGTGCATGCGTCCCAGGGCAACCCGCACTTCATGTTTGCAGCTCTCATGCTGCTCAACGGATTTCGGCGTCACCAGCAACTGATCGAAGGTGGTGGCGGTTTCGGGAGGTTTGTCGGGGAAGTCGCGCCGCATGGCGCCGAAGGGGATGAAAACTTTATTTACGTCCCAACCGTCGTAGCTGGAATCCTGTTTCTTCTTCGACATCACGCCGATCACGACGTAGGGGAAATCGTTGAGATAAACATTTTCACCCACCGGATTGCGTCCGGGAAACAACTGCTTGGCGGCATCGCTGCCAAGAAATGCCACTCGACGGCCCTCGCGCGTGTCTTCCCAGTCGTAAAATCGCCCTTGCCCCACTCCGATGCTGCGAATTTCCTGAAACGGCGGCTGAGAACCTGCGACCAGGAACGCTGCATTATTGAAATTGCTGTGCGCCCGCACGTCTTCCTGCTCGAGCTCCGGAATTGCATATTCGCAATCAACGGCCTCAGCCTGCACGGCGGCCACATCCGGATCTTCCCAATGCACGGCCCGGCCTGCGCGCGTTCCTCCGGCTTGCAAGCTGGTGCGGCCGTGAAAAACGATCATTACATCCTTGCCCAGAGTCTGGGCTTGCTCCTCCTGGCCTTTGCGTAATCCTTCGCCCGCCGCCACCATGAGGACAATCGAAACGATTCCCCAAGCTATGCCGAACATGGTGAGGAACGTTCGCAGCTTGTGTGACCACAAAGTGCGGAGAACGTCGCCGATGAGGTCGCTGAGAACCATCCTGATCCTTGGACGCACAGGCTCGCAGAACGTAAGCCCGGCGAAACAAGCTCCTGATAAGTGATACGCGGCAGGACGAGAATTTGTTCGCGGAAAATGGCTGGGTCCGGTTGGATCGGAAAAGAGGCGTAGTGAACTACGTTTCTACAGTGATGTGCCGAGCTTTTTCCAGCCAACCTTCGAATTCCTTTAGTGCCAGTTCGCATTGCATGCGATGGCGTTCGTGGCGGTCGCGGATTTTCCGATCAAGCGGCGGCAGAAGGTCGAATGTTATGTTGGCCGGCTGAAATTTTGCTGGGTCAGCCTGCGTGATGTAATTTATGAGCGATCCGAATGCGGTCGCCCGAGGAGGCGGAATAGGGTCCACGCCCGTGGCCAGTGCAGCGGCGTGAACTCCAGTCATAAGCCCTGTCGCGATCGATTCCACGTAGCCTTCAACCCCGCAAATCTGCCCCGCAAACAGCACTTGCGGATGTTCCTTCATCTGCAAAGTTTGGGTCAGCAGTGACGGCGAATTTATGTACGTGTTGCGATGAATCTGCCCGTAGCGCAGGAAGCGGGCATCCTCGAGGCCGGGAATCAAACGCAACACGCGTGCCTGCTCGCCAAATTTCAGATGGTTCTGAAAGCCGACCAGATTGTAAGAATCCGCCCGCAGATTCTCCTGCCGCAGCTGTACTGCAGCATAAGGAATGTGCCCAGTGCGCGGATCTTTCAGCCCGACCGGTTTCATGGGGCCGAACCGTAGCGTGTCGCGCCCGCGACGGGCGATCTCCTCGATAGGCAGGCAACTTTCAAAATAATTCAGCTTCTCCCAATCGCGTGCCTCGATCGATTGCGCTGCCAGCAGCGCATCGTAGAAGCAATCGTATTCTTCCTTCGTCATTGGGCAATTGATATAGTCGGCCGAGCCCTTGTCATAGCGTGCCGCCAGATAAACCTTGGTCATGTCAATGGAATCAGCCTCGACGATGGGACTAATTGAATCGTAGAAAAAAAGACTATGTGGCGCGGGCGTCCCCGCCGGCGTAGGGTTAGTCACGCAGATGCGGCCAATTTCCTGGGATAGTGCATCGGAAGTCAGCGGCCCGGTAGCGATGACGGTAATCTGTTCTTCGTCGATCTGTGCAACTTCTTCGCGCCGCACGGTGATTAGTGGCTCCCGCGAAATTGCTTCTGTCACGCGAGCAGCAAAAACCGAACGATCCACGGCGAGCGCATGTCCAGCGGGAACGGCACACTCACGCCCAATTTCTATCAGCAACGATCCCGCGCGCCGCATTTCTTCTTTCAACAGCCAGGGCGCGGTGTTCTCCGTGTCAGACTTCAGCGAATTCGAGCAGACCAGTTCAGCGAACTCGCCGGTTTGATGTGCCGCAGTCGACCGAACCGGGCGCATTTCGAAAAGTTCGGCGGCAACGCCGCGGCGCGCACACTGCCACGCCGCTTCCGATCCTGCCAGTCCGGCGCCGATGATTTTGACTTGCGAAATCACGGAGCACCCTCCGCCAGCCGTCGCAATGCCTCATCTTTGAGCAAAATCGAACGCCAATCGTCCAAAAACTCAGCCCCCAGCGACTTGTAGAAGTCGATAGCCGAGCGGTTCCAGTCCAGCACCTCCCAACGCATGCCATGGCAGCTCTCGCGCTCCGCAATACGCGCCACCGCCGCTAGCAAGCTTTTGCCGATCTTCCGGCCGCGAAATGCCGCACGGACAAACAGGTCCTCGAGGAATATCTGTGGTCCTCGCCAAGTGCTGTAGAAATCAAAGAAAAGTGCGTACCCGGCCGGTTCCTGTTCGCAGTATGCGAGCAACACGCGGAACTTTGGTTGTGGACCAAAGCCATCCCGCGCCAGATCAGCTTCCGCGATTTGTACCTGGTCCAACTCATTCTCAAACTCGGCAAGTTCCCTGATCAGGTTCCTCAACAACTTCACGTCTTCGACTGTAGCGGGACGAATTGAAAGCATCGCTAAGTTCCTCGATGACTAGTCAGCGTAAACGAGCCACGCCGCGGATCCAGATCGGCACTTTCCCATACTCCGACTTTGCTAGCGACCGCTGCTTTATTATACGGAGGGCGATTCTGATTCCTGCGAGGTTCTCATGGCACGCATTGCGTTAATTGAATATGAAAACGCACCTCTCGACGTAAAAGAGGTTTACGAAAAAGCGTTGCGCAGCAAACCGGGAAACGCGCAGAAGGCGTTAGCGCATCGTCCAGAGATGCTGAAGAATTTTCTGCAGTTCTACGCCAGCGTTGGCAGATCGCTCGACCGCAAGCTGTACGAGATGATTTATCTACGCGTGTCGTTCATCAACGGTTGCCACTACTGCCAACAGCATCACGTAGCGTCGTCGAAGAGAGTCGGATTGACCGCAGAAGATTGGAAAGCCCTGAAAGACGGCAACTATGCCCGCTTCACAGAAAAAGAGCGAACGGCCTTGGCCTATGCAGAAAAGCTGACTCGCACCCCGCAAGACGTCACGGATGCCGACTTTGAAAAATTAAGAAAGCATTTCTCCGACCCCGAGATTGTCGACTTGCACCTGCTCGTCGGGCTAGCCAATCTGACCAACCGCTTCACCGATCCTCTGGGCCTGGAAGTGGAGTTCCCCACGGAGAAGATCTAGAGAAGTATTTAGCGCATCGCTACTGCTTAATGCTTGCCAGCAACTTGCTCTCATCCGCCGTAGCGGGCTCAAATCTTCCTCCCAGGTATTTCGCCAGGAACTCTTCCGAGACAGCGTTGAAGGCCATGTTGTTGGTAGGCCGCGCAAAGCCATGCCCTTCGTCGGGGAAGACGTAATACTGCACCGGCTTATCGTTTTTGCGCATAGCCGCCACGATCTGATCACTCTCAGCTTTGTTTACGCGCGGATCGTTGGCGCCTTGCCCAATCAAGAGCGGTACCTTAATCTGATCCGCCTTAAACAATGGCGATTCTTCCTTCAGCACCGCTTCCGAGTCGCCCATACGTTTGTGGAAAGTGGCTAACAGCGTAGACCAATAAGGTGGAATGGTTTTGAGCAGCGTGTTCAGATTCGATGGACCAACGATGTCAACGCCGCAGGCGAACGCGTCCGGCGAAAACGTTACACCGGCGAGAGTCGCGTAGCCTCCGTAACTTCCGCCCATGATGCAAACCTTAGCTGGATCGACGATGCCTTGTTTGGTCACCCAGTCTTTGCCATCCAGTAAATCGGTATGCATGGTACCGGCCCACTGGCGATCGCCAGCATTCATATACTGCTTGCCGTACCCCGCTGATCCCCGGAAATTAACTTGCAAGACTGCGTATCCGCGGTTCGAGAGCCACTGCGCATAACGGTTGAAGCCCCACTCATCACGCCCCCATGGACCGCCGTGGACGAACTCGACCATGGGCAGGTTCTTGGGTTCCATGCCCGCGGGTGTGGTCAGATATCCGTACAGCTTCATGCCATCGCGGGCGGTGAACTCGATGGGTTTCATCGCCGAGAGCGTGTACTTCTCCAGTTGCGGCCGATTACTGAACAACAGCGTCGCCTGTTGCTTCGAACGGTCATACAGGTACCAATACTCGGGTGCGTCGTCGCTGACGAAGCCGACAATCCATTGGTTGTCGTCAAGATTCTGTGAAACCGAAGCGATATCCCCTTTGCGAATCTTTTGCAGAGCTTCGAAATCGCTTTTTACCTGGGGATCGATGAACACATATTCAGTACGCTGCCTGGCATAGCTAACCGCTTCCAGTGCATTCGTTTTCGGATTGTTGATGGTGTTGCTGACGTCGAACTGCGGATCTTCGGTAATAACCTTGCGTTTGCCGGTTACGATGTCAATTTCAAGCAGGCGAGCGGCGTTTACATTAAGACTGGTAGTGACCCATAGAGCTTTATCGTCTGGCGAAAACCCGTTGACTCCGCCAAAGGTCTCGTCGGGCCCCCACTTGATCAGGTCGCGCCAGGGTGACTTGGGGTCATCGCGCACCCGAATGATGGATCCACCGTCGTCGGTCTGAACCTGCGCCGCGCGAATACGCAGTTCATTGTCGGCCTGCCAACTTTGAACGTCTCCCGGGTTCTCGGTATCTAGTTCAACTTTCCCCGTTCTCAAATCAATGCGATGTACATCGAAAAGCTTTGGGTCGCGCTGGTTCATCTGCACGAGGATCGTGTCCGGAAAATTCCATCGATAGGCGACGATGTCGACGCGGACCTTCTCGAATGGAGTTAAGTCCTTCGTCTGTTTGGAAGCAATATCTGTCTGATAGAGCCGCCAGTTCTCGTCGCCGCCAAGGTCCTGTGTGTAGAGAATGTGCTTATTGTCGTATTGCCAAAGAAAATTCCGAATGCCCCGTTTTTTGTCGGCGGTTACAGGTCGGTCGTCAGTTTTCCCGAGCGTACGAATCCAGACGTTCAGCACTCCATCGACGGGGGCAAGATACCCAATCTGCGTGCCATCCGGCGAGATCTGGGGATCGGTGCGTTCGGGGTTTCCAAACAGTACCTCACGAGGAATCAGAGGCGTCGTGAACTTTTCCTGCGCGGGAAGGGAACTGGCTAACCATCCGCAACATACCAGTACGACAGCCGTTCGTTTCAGCAGACGCATAATGCCTCCAATATTTCGTAAGCATCATAGGCGAAAATTGCGCAATCGGTCCACGCGGTCGCCCAATTACACTAGACAATCTACAAGTGTCATGCACGTCTGTCACTTTGGTCCTGAGGCCACAATCGCTAAGATCAGGAATGGCTTTAGACTGCTTGGTCGTGACCTGCGATCCCATCTTGCTGGGCCAGATCAAGGCAAATTTCAATGCGCGCGGAGCGTCGCTGGATCTCCGGCAGGATGCTGCCAGCGCTGTCGAACTTGCATCCCGCCGGCACTGGGATGGACTGATCATCGACTGTGATGATGTTGCCGGAGGCACCGAAGCGCTCGTCAATATGCGGAGCAGTCGCTCCAATCAACAAACTCTGATTATCGCGGTTCTAAATGGTTCGACCAGCGCAAATAGGGCTCTGGATTTAGGCGCCAATTTCGTACTCTCCAAGCCGATTGAAGAGGGCCGATTGCATGGCATTCTCGATATTGCGGTTCCCAAGATGGAGCGCGAGCATCGCCGGTATTTCCGTTACGACATAGATTTGCCGGTGCGGTTTCAAAATCATCTTGGCCAAACCTTCAACACCAGGATGAAGAACCTCAGCGAAGGCGGAATGGCGGTCAAGTTGGTTGATCCGGTGCGTGTCAAAGGAGTTGTTCCGGTGGACTTTGACATTCCGAGTATCGAGCCACAGCCTTTTCGTGCGAAAGCAGATGTTGTTTGGTGTGACTCGTTTTCCATGGGCTTACGCTTCCTGCACGTCGAAAAAAACTGTGAAGTAGCTCTTCAGTCGTGGTTAAGTTCGTTAGAGTCGCAATCAAGGTTTCGTGAATCCAGTGAACGCATCGGACAATAACTTCTCAGTACTTATAAAATCCCCGCCCACTCTTTCTCCCTAGCCAGCCCGCATCCACCATCTTGATCAGCAAGGGACACGGCCGATACTTGGAGTCGCCCAGGCCTTCCTGCATCACGCGCATGATGTCGAGGCAGACATCGAGGCCGATGAAGTCCGCCAGAGTCAGCGGCCCCATAGGGTGAGCCATTCCTAACTTGAATACTTCGTCCACCGCCTCCGCCGTGGCCACGCCTTCCATCACCGCGTACATGGCTTCGTTCAGCAACGGCATCAACACCCGGTTGGACACAAAGCCCGGCGCATCGTTCACTTCGACTGGCGTCTTCTCCAGTTTCAGGGCCAACTTGCGGACCGTCTGGAAAGTTTCATTTGAAGTGGCCAGCCCGCGGATGATTTCCACCAGTTTCATGACCGGCACAGGATTGAAGAAATGCATTCCGATAACTTTGTCGTGCCGTTTCGTCAAGGCTCCAAGTTTGGTGATGGAGATGGACGAGGTGTTCGAGGCGAGAATAATTTCAGGCCGGCAAACGCGGTCCATATCGCGAAAAAGCTCTGATTTTATATCGAACTTTTCGGTAGCAGCTTCCACTACGAAATCGCAGTCCGCCAGCTTTGCGCGGTCGACGGTGGTTTCAATTCGGTTGATTGTGGCGGCTTTTTCTTCGGCCGAGATTTTGTTCTTTACAACTTCGCGGTCGAGGTTCTTACCAATCGTCGCCATGCCCCGATCGACGAATCGCTGTTCCACATCGCACAACACTACGTTGTACCCGGCGCGGGCAAAGACGTGCGCGATACCATTGCCCATTGTTCCCGCGCCAACCACGCCCACGCGTTTGATATTCATGAGACCTCCATTCAATCAGAAAACTGGAAAGTCTAACACTTCGGCGATACAGTCGCCCCCGAGCGCGGCCAAACAATAAAGTGAAAGCAATTCCTGCGAGCGGCCGGGGCTTCGACTGTATAATCGCCATGCTTTATGGCACTAACACCTGGCACAAGATTCGGGCCGTACGAAATCCAGTCGCTGCTCGGGGCAGGCGGCATGGGCGAAGTGTATCGCGCCCTCGACACGCGGTTGCAGCGCACGGTAGCGATCAAAGTCCGGCCCGCTCATTTGTCTTCGAACCCGGAATTGCATGCGCGCTTCGCGCAAGAAGCGAAATCCATCTCAGGACTGCAACATCCCAACATCTGTGTGGTTCATGACATCGGTTCGCAGGATGGCATTGACTTCATGGTAATGGAGTATGTCGCCGGGCAGACGCTGGATAAATTGATTCCTCCGGGTGGTATGGCAACCGATCAAGCGATCAAGGACGCCATACAAATCGCCGACGCCCTGGCACGTGCCCACGCCGCCGGCATAGTACACCGCGACCTCAAGCCGGCGAACATCATGGTGGACGCAAGCGGATTGGTCAAAGTGCTGGACTTTGGGCTGGCCAAACTCGCCGACTCTGCATCAGCGACGGGCGGCGAAGATGCGACCATGGCGACGACCCCCGGAGTGATCGTGGGCACAATGGCGTACATGTCGCCCGAGCAGTCCGAAGGAAAACCCGTCGACGCGCGCAGCGATATCTTTTCATTCGGTTCGGTCCTCTACGAAATGTTGACCGGGCGAAGAGCCTTCCAAGGGCAATCCAGCGCGGCCTTGCTTTCGGCTGTCATGCGGGACGATCCCAGGCCTTTGAGCGAAGTCAAACGAGATGTCCCGCCGGAAGTGCGCCGCATCGTTGCCCGCTGCCTGAAAAAAGATCCCGCTGCCCGTTACGCCTCAGGCGGCGAACTCGCTCACGAACTCAAACATTGTCGCGATCTGCTGTTCCCCGAGTCGGGTGCGATGCTCAGCCCGGCACGCATCGTCAGGGAGGCGCAAAGACCGCGGGTGCTGGTTCCGCTCCTGCTGGCCGTTATTCTTCTGAGCCTAGGAGCAGCCTGGCTGATAAAGCGCTCGCGTGATTCCCGCTGGGCGCGCGAAGTGGCTTTACCCGAGATCCAACAACTTTCAGATCAGGGAAAATTTGGCGACGCGTACGCGCTGGCGGTGAAAGCAGAGAAATCAATCGCCGGCGATCCAGCGCTAGAGAAGCTATGGCCGTTAATTACTTATCAGGTTTCGCTCGAAACAGCGCCGCCCGGCGCAAACGTCTACCGCCGAGCCTACGGCAAACCCGATGCTCCCTGGGAACCAATAGGCACCACTCCCTTAAAGAATGTCCGCCAGCCGCGCGGGATGTTTATCTGGAAGTTCGAGAAGCCGGGCTACGCTCCGGGTTTGCGGACCACCTCCGCCTTATTTGGCTGGTACGCAGTTCCCATCGGTCAGCCGGTCGCCGCCAACGTCACTCTTGATGAGACCGGGAAAATTCCCCCTGGGATGGTGCGGGTTTCGCCAGAAAAGATTTCCAAAACGCTATTCATCCCCGGTTATGAAGGCATGCCTGAGCTGCCACTGAAGGATTATTGGATCGACCAATACGAAGTAACCAACCGCCAATACAAGGCCTTCGTTGACCAGGGTGGATATCAAAAACGCGAGTACTGGAAAATCGACTTCCAGCGAGATGGAAAACACCTTTCCTGGGACGAAGCTATGGCGCTTTTCCGCGACGGCGCTGGCCAGCCCGGGCCGAAAGATTGGGTTCAAGGCGAATATCCCAGAGGACAGGATGACTTCCCGGTTACCGGGATCAGTTGGTATGAAGCAGCGGCTTACGCAGAGTTTGCAGGAAAGAGTTTGCCTACCATCTATCACTGGAATCGGGCCGCTGGGTCTCCTTCCGCGGCGTACATTGTGCCCGCAAGCAACTTCGGCAGCACAGGAATTTTGCCGGTCGGCACTAAGCCCGGCATGAGCCCGTGGGGCAACTTCGATATGGCGGGCAATGTCAAAGAATGGATCTGGAACGAAGCGGAACCCGGCAAACGCTATGTGCTCGGCGGAGCCTGGGACGAGCCCAATTACATGTTCGTTGATCCGGATGCGCAGTCGCCATTCCTGCGTGCCGCGAACGTTGGTTTTCGTTGCGTGAAGTACATCGAACCGGACGCCAATCTTACGATTGCAACCGCTCCGATGGCAACGCCAAGGCGCGACCTGACCAAGGAAAAACCCGCATCCGATCAATTGTTCAGCGCTTATCGCAGCGTCTATTCCTACGACAAAATCCCGTTGAACGCCACCGTCGAACCTTTTGGCAAGGATGAAGACGATTGGAGGACCGAGAGAATCACGTATACGGCTGCCTACGGACACGAGCAGGCGGTGGCTTACCTGTTTTTACCCAAGAAGAGCAAGCCCCCCTTCCAGACGGTCGTATTCTTTCCCGGGTCAAACGCGCTTTTGCTGCGAACCTTCGTTCTTTACCCGAGCGCCGCATTAGACGGCATTCTCAGGAGCGGCCGTGCCGTGCTATATCCCGTGTACAAAGGCACGTACGAACGCGGCGACGGCATGGAGTCTGATGTGAGCAACACCACCAGTACCTGGCGAGACCACGTCGTCATGTGGGTCAAAGACGTCTCGCGGGCAATCGACTATGCGGAAACTCGTCCCGACCTCGACCACGAGAAACTGGCCTACTACGGCTACAGTTGGGGCGCGGAAATGGGAGGCATCGTGCCTGCCGTGGAACCGCGAATCAAGGTTTGCATCCTTGCGCTGGGCGGGCTCGACTTCCACCGTTCGCTTCCTGAAGTCGATACCATCAACTTCGTGCCAAGAGTGAAGCAGCCCGTCTTGATGCTGAATGGACACTACGATTTCTTCTTTCCTGTGGAATCGACGCAGGATCCGTTCTACCGCTTGCTGGGATCAAAGAAAGATCAGAAGAAACACCTGCTCTACGAAACCGGCCACAACATCCCGCGCAACGAACTGATCAAGGAAAGCCTGAACTGGCTGGATCAGTATCTGGGGCCGGTGAACTAAACAGCGACTGCCGGACCGGCGGGACGCCACTTTCCAACTACTCGCGGTCGAGGTTCCATTTTCAATCGTTGCCATACCTCGATCGACGAATCGCTGCTCCACATCGCACAATATGGCGTTGTACAGCCGGCGCGTGAAGACATGCACAGGGCCGACACGGTATCCCGCCAAGCCGAGGGTGGCCAAAAAAAGACTTGCGATAAAACTACAGTTGTAGTAATAATGCACACACGCATAGGAGATGAAATGGCGGGACCAAAACTGGCCAAGCTCGAATTTCAGATTATGGAAACTCTATGGACTCGCGAGCAGGCCTCCATTCGCGAGATTCAAGAGGCCTTTCCCGAAAGAGACAGACCAGCCTACACGACCATCCAGACAACCGTTTATCGCCTCGAAGCAAAGAAGGCCGTGCGCCGGGTCAAGAAGGTCGGGAACTTTCACGTTTTCGAAGCCGCGGTCTCTCGTAGCGCCGCACAACGGAAGTTGATCGACGACCTGCTGGCGCTGTTCGGCGGGCGCACGCAACCTGTGATGGCGCACCTGGTTGAGTCTGGCAAACTCACTCTCGAGGATGTGAAGGAAGCCGAGAAAACGCTCCGCAAGCTCGCGAGAAAGAACAATTGACAATGATCCCGAAATATCTGTTTGTGATGTGGTCCTCCATCGCGCCGGAGCTGGGCAATCACTTGTGGCAGTCGACGCTATTCGCCGTCATGGCCGGATTATTGACTTTGCTTTTGCGAAAGAACTATGCCCGTACACGCTATTGGCTCTGGCTAGCCGCTTCGGCGAAATTCCTGATTCCTTTTTCGCTGCTGGTCGACATTGGAAACCGTCTCTCGTGGTTGCGCGATTCAGCAGGAACGAAAGCCGGTTTGTATTTTGCGATGGAGGAGCTCAGCCAGCCCTTTACGCAAACAACGGTGTCCACGATTCCTCGGGTTGGTCCCTCGACACCTTCCCCGCTCCATCTGCTTCCCGCATTTCTCGCAGCAGCATGGCTGTGCGGATTCGTGGTCGTCCTGTCCGGCTGGTGGCTGCGCTGGCGCCAAGTGTCGACGGCAATGCGGGAAGCCGCGCCACTGCAGGGGGGGCATGAAGTCGAAGCGCTGCGTCGGCTGGAGCACGTCGGGGGCGTACAGCAACCGATCAGGATATTAGTCTCGCGGGCTTCTTTGGAACCGGGAATCTTCGGCATAACCCGCCCGGTTTTGCTATGGCCGAAAGGGATCCCCGAACACCTTGCGGATGCCCACCTCGAAGCCATCCTCGCACACGAGGTCTGGCACGTCCGCCGTCGCGACAATCTTTCGGCTGCAATCCACATGGTGGTGGAAGCCCTCTTCTGGTTTCACCCTTTGGTCTGGTGGCTGGGAGCGCGGCTCGTCGAGGAGCGCGAGCGTGCCTGTGACGAAGAAGTTGTGGAATTGGGCAGCGACCGGCAGATCTATGCCGAGAGCATTCTGAAAGTATGCGAGTTTTGTGTGGAATCCCCACTGGCTTGTGTGTCCGGAGTTACAGGATCTGATCTCAAGAAAAGGATGGTGCATATCATGAACGGGACCGTCGTGCGAAAACTCGATTTCGGCAGAAAGCTATTGCTCAGCGCGGTTGCATTGTTGGCCGTCGCGGTGCCTGTCTTCTTTGGCCTGGTAAACGCGACCCCAATACGGGCTCAGTCGCAGAGCGAAAGTTCAATCGCCGGAACGCCTGGATTCGAGACGGCATCGATCAAGCCACACCAATCTACCGGCACGATACAGATGAGCAAACTGTTGTACACGCCCTACGGGTTAAGTGCAACGAACATCACGTTGCAGACCCTCATTCGAGACGTGTACCACGTCCAGGAATCCCAGATCTCAGGAGCACCGGACTGGGTCAAATCTGAAAAGTACGATATCGAAGCGAAGATGGACAAATCTGTAGCTGGTGAACTGCGCAAGGTAGATCCATTGCAAAGTTTACCTCAGCGCCAACAAATGCTTCAGGCACTTTTGGCGGACCGCTTCAAACTGACGCTCCACCGCGAAACCAAGGAGCTTCCTGTCTATGCGCTGGTCATCGCGGCGAACGGTCCCAAGCTTCAAGAGGCCAAACCTGGCGATACCTACCCCAACGGAATCCAAGGCCCCAAAGGACGTCTCGGCGGAGCGGGCAACATCCGCATGGCAAGGGGGATGCTGACAGGTCAAGCGCTTCCCATGGCGGACTTTGCGCGTGCGCTCTCGGAACAACTAGGCTGCACCGTTCTGGATAAAACCGGGCTAGCTAGCAAGTATGACCTGACTTTGCAGTGGACGCCAGACGACAGCCAGCTTCCAATGTTCGAAGAGGCAGAAAGCCACAGCGCTGCGCAGCCCGCACCTTCCGGGCCTTCGATCTTTATGGCAATACAAGAACAGCTTGGCCTAGAACTCAACTCGCAAGACAGCCCGGTAGAGACTCTAGTCGTCGACCACGCCGAGAAGCCTTCGGAAAACTAGTGCTGTCGGGGTACGGAATCCGATGACGGATGGCCAAAGTTCGCTCCATTCTGCCGACGCTACCTGGCCTTCACAATGCTCTGGAAGATAGTTGCAGATTCTGCGTTCCGGGTGATCCACTCTTCACGAGTCCGAACTAGATCGTAGCTATTCCCGGTCGAGGCTCTCTTCAATGGAGACTTTGCCATTCTTCTCCACGTTGATGACGCGATGAACGCTCTTGAATCCCGAAAGCGTAATGTCGACTACGTAGGTTCCGGGATCCAAGTAGAGCTCGACCGGCGAGAACTTATCGAGGATGCGGTTATTGATGGCGACTTGCGCGCCTTTAGGCTGGGTCTTGACGCTGACCGTACCCATCCCAGCGGTGTTGCTGCCACCAAACATCTTCTTGAACTTGCCGCCAATCTTGATGTCGTCGGTGTTGCCGAGCACACGCAAAGTCGGCGACAACCGGAAAGTTTGTCCGACTTGGAGATTGGTCGTTGCGCTTTCGTCTAGATAACCCTGCTTTTTGAACACGAAACTGTGATTGCCCGGCTTGTCGACGGAGATTTGCGCGGGGGTGACTCGACCGGTGTCCCTTCCATCCATCCAAATCGCCGCCCCTATAGGATCGCTGGTCACTGAAACCGCGGCCGTCATCTGCGCTAGTTGCAGGCTGATAATTGACTTGCTACCCGACGCAACATCGATGTTTCGGGTTTCGGCTTGATAACCGGGTTTGCTGACAATCAGCGTGTGCTGACCAGGATTCAGTCCGTTAAGGCTTAACGGTGTAATCCACGATGAATCGTTTTTACCATCAATCTGAACCTGTGCTCCCGCAGGCGTTGAGCTGACGCTCAATTGTCCGGCCACGATGGCAGGCGCGGCGGGCCGCGGTTTTGCTTTTTTCTTTGGATTGTATTTCGGCTGCACCGAGACAGTTCGCGGTGCGACCACTTCCGGCTCTGGAGCTACCTGGGCGGGAGTTGCGACACTCGGTGGCGCTTGTGCAGGCTGGGCAGCGGCGGTAGCAGCCGGCTGTGCTGGCGTGACATCCTCGTCCGCATTCTCTGAATGAATGCGCCAGGCGATCACGGCCACGATCAGCAGAATTATGCCAACTGCGGCTGCCACTGAAACCATAAAAAGCTGTGGCGGCGTTTTCTTAATTTCGGCGACTGCTTTTTTCGCTACCTCACGCGGCTGTACTTTTGGCTTTTCCGGCGCAGCATTCTTAAACACCGCAGCGTGCACCGCATCGACCTGCGCAGTCTCTTTCGCGGGCGGCGGCGGAGGAGGCGGAATGTACACCGTCTTGAGCGGGGGTAATTCATCTATCTCGGAGAAACTCCGAGTCGCAGCCGCGCCGGTCTGCGGACTTCCCGACATCATCGGATCGACATTGATTTTAGAGGTTTCTATTTCAGGTTCAATTATCGTCGCCGAAGACATGGTCGGTGATGAGTCGGCAGACGCTTCCACGGAAAAATTATCCGAAGCTTTGGAAGAATTGTTAACGGGCGCGGCCTTGTCGATGTTAAGTCCGCTGCCGGATTTCGTTCCAGCCTTGCTCGCCCCAGCAGCCGCGGCTGCAGCTTTTACCGCTGCGGGCTGCGGCGCAACCGATGACGATACGCCGGCTGCCGGCGCTGCTGCTCTAGCAGCGGGCTTGGCCTGAGCCGTCGCTGGCGTCGAGGTTGATTTTGGTGCGTTGGCTAATGGAGTTACTGTCTTTTGAGTAGATGCTTTCTGCGCGGCCTGACCTGGTTTTGCAGCAGCAGCGGCCTTAGTCGCACTTTCTTTGCACTTCTCCAGATCGTTTACGAGTTCCTGTCCCGACTGATACCGCTCTGCGGGAGTCTTGGACAGCGCTTTCATGATTACCTGGCTGAGCGCGGGATGGAGTTTGGGATTGATCTGATCTGGCGCCACTGGCGTAGTGTCCGAGACCGACTGCCGTACCTGATCCGCATCTTCTCCATCGAAAGCTTTGCGCTCAGTGACCATCTCGTAAAAAATTGCCCCCAGACTGAATATGTTCGAGGCCGCACTGACGGGATCTCCCTGCAACTGCTCAGGAGACATGTAGTGCAGAACTCCCGGGGGTTTTCCCGAGGCCTGAGCTGCAAAGGCGCTCATGGTGGAAATACCAAATCCCAGAATTTTTACGGTGCCGTCCCACGACACCATAATTTTGGCCGGCTCGAGTGTATAGTGCGCCAGATTATTCGCGTGCGCGTGATCGAGACCCTGGCAGGTCTGCCGCGCAATGTCTTGCAGATCCCAGATGGAAAACCCCTCTTTGCGCGTCAGCATTGTAGCGACACTGTTGCCCTGCACATACTCCGACGAAGCACAAAAGAATCCATCTGCTTCTTCGCTGCCGTATAGCGGTGCAATGTTCTGGCTATTAAGAACTTTGCTGGCGGCCGATTCTTCCAGAAGGTTTTTCACCACAGTGGACGCCAGTTCGCCCAGCGGCGCAAGCTTGATAACCTTCAGTGCCACGGTTTGAGAGCTGGTGGGATCAGTTGCCTTGTAAACGGAAGTTGAATCTGAATGCGAGATTTCGCTGAGAATTTCGAAGCGCCCGATTTTGTTCGCCATTATCTTCGCAGCCTCATGAAGACAAACCGCTATCGTCCCTCGGTGGGGAAGACCTTGGGCACATCTTTGAAGAACAGAACCTGATCAGGATAGTCGGGGATCGGGCTAAAGTGGAGTTACGAAAGTGCTCGGAAACTGGATTTCGGGGTTGGTCAGAGAAACTTTAGTACCCGCCTGACGAGACCTTGCTCAGCTCGGGAACCTTTGGGAACTCTTTCAACGGCCAACCCGTAACCTTTGAAGATGACGAACGTTATTACCTTTGAATAAGAGACTAACTCCTGATGACATTTGTCATTCCATGTCAGTGACGATCTCCACTGGTGCCGACATCTGAATGCAGCGATCCTTAATATCGACGAGGCAAGTTGTCCCGATTCGCGTCTATCGGATATGCTTGACAGTATTTTGTGGGGCCCCCGTTAGGCAGAAAGATTTTCTCCCGGAGTTCGATCATGACTCTGACCCGTTTTGTCAGCAAAAACGCGTTTCGCAACAAGCGACGTAGCATCCTGACCATCTTGAGCATCGGCGGCTCGCTGCTGCTGCTCACATTCCTGATCACCATCTGGCGGAGCTTTTACGACAGCAAGCCCAGCGAAGAGTCGGCGCAGCGCCTGATCGTGCGGCACAAGGTTTCACTGGTCTTCAATTTGCCCAGCTATTACCGACAGAAGATTCAATCCATCCCTCACGTGAAGGAAGTAGTGAATCAGCAATGGTTTGGCGGGCAATATATGGACGACAAGCCGGAACACTACTTTGCCCAGTTCGGTACCGACCCGCAGGAATTGTTAAAGGTGTATCCGGAATTCAAGCTGCCCGCTGACCAACTCGAGGCATGGCAGCATGATCGGGCTGGCGCAATTGTGGATGTCGGACTGGCGAACAAGTTTCACTGGAAAGTCGGCGACCGGTTGAACATTACGGGGAAGATTTTCCCGGTCAACCTGGAGTTGACTATCCGCGGAATCTTTACGCCGCCGGACCCCACGCAGTCGATTTACTTTAACAAAGACTACATTGACGAAGGTTTTCCCAAACTCAAAGGCATGGAAGGATTCTTCGCGGTTCTGGCCGATTCGCCCGACGCTGTTCCAGGCGTGGCACAAGCAACTGATGAAGAATTCCGCAACGCCGACCGTCCGACTAAGACTGAGAGCGAACACGCTTTCCAGTTGGGTTTCATTGGAATGTTGGGCAACATCAAGGCTTTCATCATGAGCATTTGCCTGGCGGTGGTATTTACGATCCTGCTGGTATCGGCGAACACCATGGCGATGTCAATTCGTGAGCGGACGCGTGAGGTTGCGGTGCTGAAGACGTTGGGATTTACGCGCAACAGCATATTGGGATTGTTCGTCGGCGAAGCGGTTTCGCTTGCGCTAGTCGGTGGGCTGATCGGTTCGCTGCTCGCCTTACTGGTCGTGAAAGCGATGGCGAGTCAAGGTGGAATGTTCGCCGGTATGAAGGTAACTCCGATTACCATCGCCGCGGCGCTGTTGATTGCAGCAGTGGTGGGATTCGCGAGTTCATTTATCCCGTCCTACCACGCGGCGAAGGTTAACATTGTGGACGGCTTACGTCACATCGGATGAACTCCTTTGTGTCCTTTGTGGTTGATGAAGTTCAAAGACTAAAACCACAAAGGACACAAAGGTACACAAAGGAACGAAGAAGGACCCTGAAGGACGAGAATAGCAATGGCGATCCCTCTCAGCTATAACGTGCGCAATCTGCGGCTGCGCAAGAGTCTCACGGTGATGACCGCCCTCGGAATCGCGCTCACAGTGGCGACGGCTGTTTTCATCATGGCGTTGCTGGCGGGTTTAGGGCGCGCCTTTGCCACTACCGGCGATCCTCTGAATGTACTGATGCTGCGCAAAGGTTCGGACTCGGAGCTGGCGGCGGGTGGCGTGTCGCGCGACGCGATGCAAGTATTGAAAGACCTGCCTGGAGTCGCCAAGAATAGTAAAGGCGAGCCTCTGGTCTCAGGCGAAGACATTTTGATCGTGGTGATGGCGCGTAAGGGCGGAACTGGTGAAACGAATGTCACCACCCGCTTCCTTACTCCGCTCGGAATCGAAATGCGGCCTAAGATTCATCTGACCGCCGGACGCTGGTTCACTCCGGGACAGCGTGAGGTGGTGGTAAGCAGTTCGATCAACCGGCGATTTGAGCATGCAAATCTTGGCGATAGCGTGCACATCGGCAAGGGCGATTGGCCGATTGTGGGAATTTTTGACGGCAGCGGCACGGCGCACGATTCCGAAATATGGGGTGACATCAACCAACTGGTCACGGATTTTGAACGCACGGTTTATTCCTCAGTGCTGGTGCGTGCGACTGATCCAGTTGCGGCGCTCGCGCTGAAAAATCGCGCTAACGATGATCAGCGCCTCGAACTCAATGGTCTGCTCGAGCCCGATTATTATGCTTCGCAAACCAAGTCAGGAGCGCCCATAAAAATCGTGGGCTGGATCGTGGCTTTCATCATGGCAGTGGGCTCCTGCTTCGCAGCAGCCAACACCATGTACGCCGCAGTGGCGTATCGCGGGCGCGAGATTGCTACTCTGCGCGTGATCGGATTTTCGCGTCCCAGTATTCTGACTTCGTTCATGCTGGAGTCGCTATTGTTGTCCCTTTTGGGCGCGGGTCTAGGTATCCTGCTGATGTTGCCATTCAATGGCATGACTACAGGAACGCAAAATCAGGTGACGTTCAGCGAAGTTGTCTTCAGTCTGCAAATGACACCCGTCGTGGTGGTAAGCGCGATTGGTTTTGCTCTCATCATGGGAGTCGTAGGCGGCTTTGCTCCCGCGTGGCACGCATCGCGGCGAGACATACTTAGCGCTCTGCGGGATTAGAAAGTAGCCGGAATTCAACAAGGAACTGAGACACCACACCAAGCGTACTTTCTTTAGTCGTGATGGCCATTGACGCAAAACACGAGGACCTGCAAAGCCTGCGGATCGATCGCTCAGCACGCACCGGCGGCGAAGGCGAGCCTCCTGTCTGGGCGCGCCGCTACATCCTCGCTGGAATCGGTTTGCTGGTTGTGTTGAGCGTGGCTGCTCTAGCTTACCGCCTGTTTTCCCACGACGCTCCCGAGGTCGAAGTGGTTCGCGCCTCAGCACAGAGCAGCGATGTTGGCGGCGTGGTGCTCTCCGCCAGCGGCTACATTGTGGCTCACCACAAAATTAACCTGAATTCGAAAGTGACAGGCCGTGTGAAGTGGATCGGTGTGGAAAAGGGCGACAAGGTCAAAGAAGACCAGATCCTGGTGCGCCTCGAAGACGATGAATTCCGCGCTCAGTACGAACAGGCAAAAGGCGCCGCTGAAAATGCCCGCGCTTATCTCGAGGAACTGCAAAACGGATCGCGTCCCGAGGAAATTCAGCAGGCACAGCATAATCTCGATGAGGCCCGGGCGACGCTGGTGAACGATAAGCTTACGCTGGATCGCACCCGCGACCTGGCGAACCAGGGCGTGGTTTCGAAACAGGCGTCTGATGACGCGACTGCGAAGTTTGAATCTGACCAGCAGCGCGTGAATTCTCTGGAGAAGGTTTTCCAGCTAAGCAAGCTGGGTCCGCGAAAAGAGGAGATTGCGCGCGCGCGCGGTGCTCTCGAACAAGCTCAGGGGCAGGCCGACTATGCGAAGTCGTTGCTTGATGCTACTGTGATTCGCGCGCCGGTCACAGGAACCATACTTGAGCGGGCCGCCGAAAAAGGTGAACTCGTCACCTCAGGATTTGCCAGCACAGCTGAGGGCGGTCCGCAAGGTTTGGTGGTTTCGCTGGCCGATCTGAACGATCTGCAAGTGGAACTCGATATTGCGCAGGACGATTTCGCCAGGCTCGGCCCCAGGCAAAAGGGCATAGTCACTGTGGACGCCTATCCCGACCTCAAGTGGGATGGAATCATTGCCGAAATCTCGCCGCAAGCCAATCGGGCTAAGGCGACGGTGCAGGTGAAGGTGCAAATTCTCAATCCGGATGCCCATTTGCGCCCGGATATGAACGCCACGGTAAAATTCCTGGCGGACGAAAACAAGCAAACAAGTACACAGCCGCAGGGAGTTTTCGTGCCCACGCTGGCGATTCACGATCGCGATGGCAAGAAGTTCGTTTTCCTGGCATTCGACCGCAAGGCTGTATCGCGGGAAGTGAAAATTCAGGCGCAGCGCAGCGGAGGGGTGCTGGTGCAAGGCCTGAACGGCGGTGAAGACGTCATTACGTCGGCGCCACAAGAGTTGAAAGACGGCGAAAAAATCAAGATCAAAGGACAGTCATGAGCGCAGCTACCATTCCTCATACCGCAGTTCAAACCAAGGTGGTCCAGGCCCGCAACGTCAGCAAGATCTTCAAGCGCGACGCCTTCGAGGTCAAAGCCCTGGACGACGTTTCCATCGAGATCGGAGGCGGTGAGTTTCTCGCCCTGATGGGCCCGTCTGGGTCAGGCAAGACAACTTTGCTGAATATGATTGCGGCCATCGACCATCCTACGTCGGGAGATTTACTCGTACTAGGGGAAAACATCTTCCGCTTTAGCGATTCTCAATCCGCCCACTGGCGCAATGTACATATTGGATACGTCTTCCAAACCTTTAACCTGATTCCGGTGCTCACGGCGTTCGAGAATGTCGAACTTCCACTCTTGCTCACCAAGTTGAACGCCCAGCAGCGGCGCGATCACGTAATGACGGCTTTGAAATTGGTGGGGCTGGAGGAACGCGTGAACCATCTTCCTAAACAACTCTCCGGCGGGCAGGAGCAAAGAGTCGCGATAGCGCGCGCAATTGTGAGTGATCCAACGTTGCTGCTGGCTGATGAACCAACCGGAGATCTGGACAGCCATTCGGCCACCGAAGTTCTGGAAATTCTGAAGCGCCTAAACGAGGACTTCCACAAGACGGTTGTAATGGTGACGCACGATCCCCACGCGGCTTCGTATGCACACGTCACTCGGCACTTGGAAAAAGGAATGCTCCTGCCTGCATAGAGGCAGCGCGCGACCAATCGGTACAGGTTCCTCGCAACGTCTCTGGTGAGCTCTATACCCGGCGAAGCGCAGCGTCAGCAGGTTCTGCGGAAGCCGGATCGGATACCCACTGCCATGCTCGTCGTCCGTTCTCGCGAACCACGCTCAATGCTTCACCGTACTCCACCAGCCGATTAAGCACCGTAGTCACCGAAGCCAGCGGATCTTTGTGACGAAGCAGAACGGCCGGTAAACGCTGCTGAATTTGCTCGCAGACCTCGCGCACCGCCAGAGGGCGTCCAGCTTCCATCAAAACCATGCGACAGGCCTTGGTGAAACCTGGTTGGCGTCCTCCGGTTTTGCGATCGACCAATTCCAATAAGTCCTCGCCCAGAATGTCGTCGCCAAATAAATTGGCCAAGCCTGAAATGGTCTGCTTCAAGGTGCCGATGCGTTTCATGATTTCAGCGCGCTGGTGCATCAGATGCCGCAGCTCTTCATGGGCGGTTTTGACCACTTCTTGAACATGCGGATCCCCGTTGCGCGTAAAGGTTCCCACTCCTGCTCCGTTGCTGCCATTTACTTCATACCGCATTACCTCACCCTCCAAAGTTAGTGGCTAAGCTTTTCCAGCTGCTGCAAGTAGGTACGCAGATATTCGCTCCCCTGTTCCATATGAACCAAATCTCGCGGCCAAGGTTGCACACTACTTTCACAGCCGGAATCAAGTTCGCCTCACCCTTACTTAGACTGATCGAATACTTGGACGATTAGATTCACGAAAGGTGAGGTATTCACAAGAATGTTACAAATCACCGAAAGCGCATACCAAATGAGGAGGATTTTGGTGCGCCACTACGGAAAACGCTCACAAATGAAACACTTCGGACAATTCCGTAGATGCTCCGGCGAATCAAAAAGATACTCAACCGGCTTAATTAGTGGACGGGATATCGGCGGAAGAGTTGATCGGTGGGACGCCTGCCGCGCCGTAACCAGGAGAAAAAGCCACCCCAGGGATCCGTTTCGCCGGAGTGCCGAGCCGCTACATAAAGCGAGGAGATAAGAATCCAGGATACGAGGCCCCACAGCAAGCGGCGAGTGCTCATCAATTGCTCCAATTCCGCAGAGAATATCTGGGAATTCCGTTCCAGTGCCCAGCAACCCACACTATATAACGATCGTGATTCCGGTATTTACAATCGGACGATTACTCACGTTGACTTGCTGCGTGCATCCCGCCTAACATTGCCGCACTCGGGATTACTCACACAATGATTGGCGAAACTATTTCGCACTACCGGATTGTCGACCGGCTCGGCGGCGGCGGGATGGGCGTTGTCTATAAGGCTGAAGACGTCACCCTGCACCGTTTTGTGGCGCTGAAGTTTTTGCCGGAGGATCTGGCCAAAGATCGGCAGGCGCTGGACCGCTTTCAGCGGGAGGCGCAGGCGGCTTCGGCGTTGAACCATCCGAATATCTGCACCATTTACGAAATTGGGCAGCATGATGGACAGCCGTTCATCGCCATGGAGTTTCTCGATGGGCAGACGTTGAAACACTCGATCACGGGGCGTCCGTGGGAAATTGAACAGCTGCTGGAGGTTGCGATTTCGATTGCCGATGCGCTGGACAATGCGCACGGCGAAGGCATTATTCATCGCGATATCAAGCCTGCGAATATTTTTATTACCAAGCGCGGACGAGCCAAGGTTCTCGACTTTGGATTGGCGAAGGTCGTCGCGCGCAAAGGCGAAGCGATCGACGCGAGCGCGACTGCCGGCAGCGATCCGCATCTGACCAGCCCGGGCAGCACGCTCGGAACGGTGGCGTATATGTCGCCGGAGCAGGCGCGAGCCAAGGAGTTGGACACGCGTACGGATTTGTTTTCTTTTGGCGTAGTGCTTTACGAGATGGCTACGGGGACGCTGCCGTTTCGTGGAGACAGCACGGCAGGGATATTTGAGGCGATCCTGCGGAAGGCTCCGGTGCCGCCGGTGCGGTTGAATCCGGATTTGCCTCCGAAGCTCGAAGAGATCATTAACAAGGCGCTGGAGAAAGATCGCAATTTGCGCTACCAGCACGCAGCGGACATGCGGGCTGATCTGCAGCGATTGAAGCGGGACACGGAATCGGGGAAGAGCGCGGCGTTTGAGGTGGAACCGCCGGCGTCGGCGCAGGTGGGTCCGATTGTCGGGCGTGAGTCGGCAGTTGTTTCGGCGAGCGCTAGCGCCGCGCCTTCGTCTCGGGGTACAGTTGCTACGCAGCCGATGAGTGAAGCGAGCGTTGCCGCTCCGGTGCGTAAGTTCACAGGGGTGATCGCTTCGGCGGTGGCTGCAATCGTCATTCTTGCCGTTGCGGGCTTTTGGTTTTTCCGCGGACGAAACGCACACCCGAGCGTGGCCGGACATAAGTCGATTGCGGTTTTATATTTTTCCAACCTCTCGCAGGATCAATCGCTTAACTGGCTCGACAATGGCCTCACCGATATGTTGACCACGAACCTGGCGCAGGTGAAGGGACTAGACGTGCTTTCCACCGAGCGCGTAATGGGTGCGGTGCAGCGTGCCAGTAAAGATGGCAAGTCGATGGATCCGGCGCAGGCGCAGAATGTGGCGCGCGATGCGGGGGCTGATGCGTATATCACCGGAGCTTTACTAAAGATCGGACCTACGCAATTGCGGCTCGATGTGCGCGCGCAGGATACGGGCACAGGACAGATTTTGTTTTCCGACAAACTCGAAGGACAGGATGTGCAAAGCAT
>DASYOD010000049.1:0-2121 GCA_036008085.1 Terriglobales bacterium | reverse complement strand
CCGTTTTATCCGGACGGAAACCTCTACTTGAAGAAGCTCGAAGCCAACGTTGAGCGTTACTCGAAGACTCCTGTCGCAGGGATTGTTGTGCTGGGCTCAACTGGTGAGGCCATCTACCTGTCGGATCAGGAGCAGCGAGATGTGCTCAAGAGCACATGCGAAGCGGCCGGGCCAAATAAAGTATTGATTGCGGGAACGGGCAGCGAGTCTGCGATCACCACGCTTAAGCTCACGGACTACGCGGCTGAACTGGGATATGACGTAGCGCTCGTGCGCACGCCGTTCTATTACAAGAAACAAATGCAGCCCGCGAACATTCTGGCATTTTATCGTACCGTAGCGGACCGGTCGCCGTTGCCAGTGATGATTTACAGCGTTCCGCTCTTTACGGGATACGACATGCCCGCCGAACTCATAGTCGAACTTGCCGATCATCCAAATATCATTGGGATTAAAGAATCGAGCGCGAACGTGGAAAAGGTTGGTCGCCTGGTCAAGGGCACACGGCATGTGAAGCGGAGCGCCACGGTTACGGAAACCTTCGAGGCAGTCACTCCTCGTATGCTCAAAGCGGCAAGCTCGGGCAACGGAAACGGGAGCGAATTGGTGACCCTTGGTGGCGGAGGACCAACAAAGCCTTCGTCCGCAGCCGTCAATGTGGTTACAGGTCTGAAGACCCGGCAAAAAGAAGTTGGATTTCAAGTGCTCGTCGGGGCCGCGCAGACGCTCGAACCATCCTTGCATGCAGGAGCAGTGGGCGCGATTCTGGCCTTTGCTGATGCGGCCCCAACCGCGTGCTACGAAATCTATGCTGCATGGAAAGAAGGCGACCTGGAACTGGCGCGGCTGAAACAATCGCGAATCGACGAGGCCTCTACGCGAATAGTTTCTGGGTTCGGCATAGCCGGCATGAAACACGCAATGGATTTCAATGGCTACTTCGGAGGCCCGGTGCGCCTGCCGCTGTTGCCGCTGACTGCCGCTTTGAAAGCGGAGGTGGAGCAGTTGATGGCCGACATACGCAACTGACCCGGCGCGGCAAACAAACTTAGCCCCGCCCCGTGCTTAACCTTTCCATCGCCCTTGTAATTCTAGGAATGCTAAGTTAATATTATTTTAACGAACGTTCGAACTTTCATGGCATTGTCCCCTTCAGTGGCGTCCGCCGCTTCCGTTCGGCGTCGCGGAGTTCTGGCTCTCCCGACCGAAAGCCGCTTCGATCGCCAGCTGGCCAGGATTCTGTTACACGCAACTGAGGTTTTTTACGATAAAGGATACGAGGGCGCTTCCATGCGCGATTTGGCTCGCTCCAGCGGCATGTCCTTGTCGGGGCTTTACTATTATTTCGAGTCCAAAGAGAAGCTCCTGTATCTCATCCAGAAACACACCTTCAGCACGATTGTTGAGCGACTGAGGAAGCGGCTAGACGAAGTTTCTGATCCCGAGCAGCGCATCCGCGTATTCATTCTCAACCATCTCGAATACTTTCTCGCCAACCAGAAAGCAATGAAAGTTCTTTCGCACGAAGCGGAGGTCCTGAAGAACGGTTTCGGCGCCGAGATCGCGGCCATCAAACGAGAGTACTACCGAATCTGTGTCGGCTTGCTGGACGACTTCAAGCTGGCAAAGAGACTAGAATTCTCTAGTCGGATGGCGGTGCTCAGTTTATTCGGCATGATGAACTGGATTTACACCTGGTACAACCCACGGGTGGATGCCCATGCTGAGGATCTGTCGCGTGGGATGGGAGATATTTTCCTGCGGGGAATCAGTGCTGAGCGTCAACGATCCAACCCAAAGAAGGCCCAGAAAAAGAGATCAGTATCGAACTAAATTCAGATTCTAACGATTGCGAAAAGGAGTCTACGCATGGCAACTACATTGCAACCGGCGGCGGGCGAGAGCACGAAGCAACTGGTCAACTACCGGACCGATCGCGGAGTCGCGGTGATCGAGATGTTCGACCCTCCCGCTAACACTTACACCTACGAAATGAACCGCCAGCTCGACGAGGCCATCCTGAAAGCGCGCATGGACAACGACGTTTACGTCATCGTGCTCACCGGTTCCGGCGACAAGTTTTTCTCCGCAGGTGCCAACATAAAAATGCTGGCTAGCGTC
>DASYOD010000048.1:0-10053 GCA_036008085.1 Terriglobales bacterium | reverse complement strand
CGTACCCGCTTATGCCAACACGGGAAACGGGAACTGCGGGCTCGATCCGGTAGCAGTTAATTTACTGAACGCAAAGGGCACTCAGTTTGGACCGGGGATTGGTGGAGGCTGGCTGATTCCAAGCCTCGCCGGCACACCCGGGGCAACCAACGGCGCACCCAATACTGGCGCTCTTTCACTCAGCGTCCCAGGCCGCTATAGAGATGATCAGTTCACCGCCAACTGGGACCGCGATTTCAACCACGGCAAGGATCGTCTTTCATTCCGCTTTTTCTGGTCGGATTCCGAAACCTACCAACCCTTTGGCGCCGATAACTTGCAGGTGCAGACCGGCTACCCGGCTGCTTCCACTAATCTAAATTTCCCCCTTGATGTGCCTTTGCGGGGAAGGTTCGGCAGCATCGCTGAGACCCATTCCTTCAGCAACTCCGTAATCAACGAGTTCCGTTTTGGCGTGAACATTATCAGTGACTCGCTGGCAAACGTTTCCATTCCCGCTGCATCCCCAAGCGCCTTGGGAATCGACAACGGTTCGGGTGCACCGGATATGTACCGATTCCAGTTCGCCACCGGCCTGCAGATTGGACCGTTCCCCAATGAGCTGCAGTCGGCGCTCGCGGATGCCCTCGTGTGGCTTGATACGGTTAGCTGGACGCACGGGCAACACTCGGTGCGTTTTGGCGGCGAGGTCGACCGTACTTCCATCCGCCGTAACCTTCCGGTGCTCGACAACGGTTTGTTGTTCTTCGTCCCTGGAGCCGATACCAAGCTCAATTATTGGCAGAATTTCCTGTTAGGCCAGCCGACTTTTGGTGAAGGCGGCGGTGGCGCGGACAATCACGACTATTTTATTCCCGCTTATGCGCTCTTTGCGCAGGACGATTGGCGAGTCAGGCAAAATTTGACGCTGAATCTGGGCGTGCGTACCGAGTTCGTGGGCGCCGCAGAAGACCGGCTCTGCCATTTGGGAAACACAATTCCCAACAATGCCAATCTGCTGGGCGATCCCTTTGTTTATCCCAGTTGCGTGAAAAAGTTTAATTTCCCCGGCTTCACCGGCACGCTGAACAGTGCCGCCCTGAATAACGAGTTCTCTACAGTCGTCGAGCCGCGCATCGGTTTTGCCTATGACCTGGGTGGCAAGCATGACACGGTAATTCGCGCCGGCTACGGCATCTACAGCGTCCGCGAAGATATTGGCGCGGTCGATAACCTCTCTTTTACGGCTCCGTTTTATCCGTTGAGCGTTCTCCCCGGTACGCCGGATACCATGGGCAAGCTTCTCGCCACGCTTCCGCCCTTGGGCCAAGTGACGCAGGCAGCCGTGCCCACGCCGTCCTTCTTTCAAGGTTTTCCCGGAGGAGTGACCACCGCGTCTCCAATGTTCTCCGGCACCGCCGCCGGCTTCTTTGGTCTTGCCGTTCCGTTGCACTGGCAGGTACCCACCACCCAGCAGTGGAATTTCAACATCCAGCGACAGTTGGGTGGAAATTGGGTAATGGAAGTCGGATATGTGGGAACCAAAGGCTCACACCTGCGCTCCACCTTTGATCCCGATCAACCCAACCTGGCGAGCCCGGCGAATCCCATCACGCTTACTTGCGGCAACGCAGTCGCACCATGCTTGACCGCGCCCACCGGGACGGTATACACGATCACGCAAAACACTGCAGCCAATTCCACCGCCCGCGTGCCATTCCTCGGAATCAATCCTTCGGCATTCGAGGCGTTCTATCCCAACTCCGATTCTGGCTACAACAGTTTGCAGGCAACGGTGTCCCACAGATTCTCGAAAGGCCTGTATTTCCAAAGCGCCTACACCTATTCTAAGTCGATCGACGACGTCTCCACCGCCAGCGTGGCCTTCCTCACCCGCGTCAATGATCAGAACAGTGCCGCAGCCTCGCGAGGGCTGTCTGACTTTGATCATCGCCACCGTTTTGTCACCAGCCTAAACTATGCGTTGCCCTTTTTTGCCGACCGGCATGATGCCGCGGGATACATAGCGGGTGGCTGGCAGATAGACAGTGTGATTGTCGCTCAATCCGGCTCCCCGATCACGATTGCGGATTCAACCGGCGGAACCAACTACAACCTGGCCAGCTACCCGGTGGCTACTGCGGATTTTGCTCCCGGCTTCGATTGCGGCAATGCTCTGAATCAGGGAAGCTTGTCCACCAAGATTGCCAATTGGGTTAAGCCTGCGGCCTACCTTCCCGACCCGGTTATCGGCCCGGACGGCACCACCGGTTTTGGGGATTCGCCGCGTAATTGCATCATCGGCCCGCGGCAGGTAAACGTCGACTTCTCGCTGGGCAAAACGTTCCGGCTGGGCGAGAGACAGAGCCTGCGCTTCCGCACCGAGGTGTTTAATCTCTTTAACCACCCATCATTCCAGAATCCATTGTTTACCGGGAATGCGAACGTGGAAGCCACCAATGCAAACGGGACCAGCGCAGTCGGCGAGATCAACCAAACCAACGGCACGCCGAGGCTGATTCAGTTCTCGTTGAAGTATCTGTTCTAAGGAAGCCGGCGGATTAATCAGCTTACCAGTCCGTCGAAAAAACGCGGATTACGATAACGCGGAACAAAACTCTGACGGCAGCCGCGAAGCGGCGCAACAATGCAGCCCACGGCGTAAGCCGTGGGTAAAAGTTGGAAAAGGATCAGCCCCGACGGGGCGAAAGATTAATTCTCGCGCACACACGTTTCAGCCGTGCCGCAACCGTCCTGTCCTGGCCAGCGGAAATAATTGTGGGCTACGCGGAAATATTTTTGGCCGCTGTTCGAAAGAGGGCACTACTTTTGTGGACTTGTGGGCGTGGACAATGAGTTATAGCTTCGATTCCGCTCCACCTCTTCGGAGCAGGACGGATCATCATGTTTTCTCGATTTGCTTTCATACTCGCAATTTTCACCCTGACCATCACCCCGATGCAGGCAGGAACTATCCATGAGGTTTTCAATCAGACCTACACGCTCACTGGCGCTCTCAATACCACTGATCTTTTAACTCCGCCGGCGGTTGATACCAGTTATCTGATTACGATTTATTACTCGGTGTCTGGAACATCTAGTGTCGGTGTCAAGGATGTCGTGAGTCCTTTTTTCAATTGGACAGACGCAGTGGGGACCGAACAGTTGGGTGATGGACTTTGCCCATGGAATGAGAAGGGCACGCCGAAGAAATGCGCTCTCAGTCAAGGTAATGGGCCCTGGCTTCCGGCCTTGCAGGTTTACGGTGGCACGACAGGTTCTCAAACTAACGCCGGGCCCGTCGCGGTCACATTTCCCGTTCGCGTATTGGCGAACAGCCATGTCACGCTTACGATTCCGGTTTCGAACCCCGACAATCTAACTTACCAGGTCAGCGTTCAGGTGCAAGGCTGGTAGCTCGTGTGGAGCGGACATCCTTCTCTGCTGCCGTGGGTGTTGATCTTAAAGAAATAAACCTTGCTCTTGCCGGCTCACCAGACTTTGCAAACCTTATCCGGCGCACTCACCATCGGCTGACCGGCTTTGCAGGAAAACACGTGCGCGAACTCGGGCATGTTGACCACCACGCCGTTGATGCGGTACTGCGAGGACGAATGTGGATCCGTCATGGCCCGCACTCGTAGATCCTCATCCCGCATATTGGCGCAATCCCATTGCGCAAACCCGACAAAGAAACGCTGCTCGGGAGTGAGTCCGTCAATCGGCAGAAGATTCTTATCTTTGGTCGCATCTTTCCAGGCCATGAAACCCAAAATTTCGCCGCCCAGGTCGGCCACATTTTCGCCCAACGTAAGTTCGCCATTGATGTGGACGTCATCGACCATTACATATGACGAATATTGATCGGCCACGCATTTGGTGCGAGCATCGAATTTTTCGCGATCTTCTTTTGTCCACCAGTTCTTCAGATTGCCCTTGGCATCGAACTGGCTGCCTTCATCGTCAAAGCCGTGAGTCAGTTCGTGGCCGATAGTGCCGCCAGTATCGCCGTAGTTCGGGGCATCGTCCATTTTTGCATCGTATAGCGGAGGCTGCAGCACTCCCGCGGGAAAATTTATATCGTTCATTTGCGGGTTGTAATAAGCGTCGACCGTAGCCGGCGAAATCTCCCACTCCCCGCGATCGACCGGCTTGCCAATTTTGTTGATCTGGCGATGCAACTCGAACTCGCCACCACGCCGGATGTTTCCTGCAAGGTCGTCATGAACGATGGTGAGAGAACTGTAGTCGCGCCACTTGTCAGGATAACCAATCTTATTGCGAATCCCCGCCAGCTTAACCAGAGCCTGCTGCTTGGTCTCCGGACTCATCCAGTCAAGTTGGCGAATGCGCTCTCCCATGGCGGCTTCGATACGATCCACCATGTCCAGCGTGCTAGTCTTCAATTCGGGCGAGAATACCCGCTGAACGTAAACTCGTCCCAGCGCCTCGCCCAGATTGTAATCCGTATATTCCACACAACGCCGCCAGCGCGGCTGCATTTCCTTCGCTCCGCGCAGATACTTGCGGTAAAACTCGAAATTCTCCTGCACGAAATTTGCCGACAAGAAAGGCGAATACTCATCGGCGACGTGAAAGCGCAGATAGTTTTTCCAGTTCTGCAGAGGCTCGCTGGTTAATTCCGCGCTCATTTGCTTATAAAACGCCGGCGCGTCTACATTGAGAATTCCAATGGGCGGATACTGCAACGCGCGATAATAAGTCTGCCAGTCGAAATTCGGAGCCAACTGCTCCAGCTCTCCCAGCTTCATCTTGTTCTTTAACTTATAAGGATCGCGTCGCTCGACCTGCGTCCACGAAGCCTTGGCCAGCGCCGTCTCCATGCGCAGAATTGTGTCGGCATTCTGCTTTGCGTCCTGAGAATTGTCACCGAGCAACTCAAACACCTTCTGCACATGCTGAACATAGCGCTCGCGAATCTCTTTCGATTTAGCGTCTTCTTTCGTGTAGTAATCGCGATCCGGCAATCCCAGTCCGCCCTGATCGAGGTCGGCGATCTCCTGATCGGAGTTATCAGGGTCCTGAGTTGAGCCAGCAGCAAACAAAATCGTGCGGCCAAAAGGAAGCGGCAACTGAGCGACGAGTGCCGCCATATCTCGCTGAGACTTCAGACCGGCGATGGCATCCAGTTGTAGCTGGATCGCAGTTACTCCCCGTTTGTCCGCATTGCTCTCATCCATGCACGACGCGTAGAAATCTCCAATCTTCTGCGTGCTGGCATCACGCTGCGAACTGCTTGCCCCAGCCTGCTCGAGGATCCCGCGCAGAAACATCAGATTATCCTGATACAGCTTGCCGTAAACGCTCCACGAAGTCTGGTCCGGCGGAATGGGATTCTGCTTCTGCCAGCCGCCGCAAGCATAGTGATAAAGGTCGACGCACGGATCGACCGACTTGTCCATCGAAGTAACATCAAGGCTGGGGATGTAGGGCAACGCCGGTTCGTCCTTTGACTGCGCTCCGGACACAGACTGAGCCGCCGCAGTCGATACCACGAGCAGCCAACCTAACCACAACGCAACAATTCTCTTCATATTCACCTTAGACTAACTTATTGGGAAAGAGTCATCAGTACGCGATGTTAGACCAAACAAATTGTCATCCTGAGCGTAGCGAAGGATCTATGCAACTTGCTGGCACCGTCGGAGTACATAAATCCTTCGCGACGCTCAGCATGACAGGAGAAGTATTGCGCATCAGGTTCGTGGAGGTGACAGCGCTTTCCGCGGTGAGCGTGGTTCTCGCGAACCAGCAGCGCGTGGAGCAGCCTCCGCCTTCGCCGGCGTAATCTGAATCAACGATCGGTTGCCGACGTGAATAAAACTCAACTCGCGCGCCGCCAGCAGCGCATTAATCGCTTCCTTGACTCGCGAGCGCGGAACGAAGTTGCCAAAAAAAGATTCCAGTTCCTGCTGGTCAGCGGCAACCACGCAATCCAGATATTTCGTCAGCAGCGCCGAGAGCGACTCCCCGACCGAAAGATTCACGCCTTCCCGCACCGCGTCCGGCGACCAGCGATACAGCACATCCCAAAACGCGCCTTCCGTCGGATTGTAATCAACCCGCGTGATGCGCAGCTTCGACCAAAGTTCACCTAGCGCATGATCGAGAGCCACGAATGATACGCTCCCACCCAAAACGTCACGCATCTTTTGCTTGGAAATAGGACCATCACGCCGGATCAACTCAAATGCATCACAAGCCAGCTGCGAGTAATCCGAGTGTGGCTTCGGTTTCGGCGCCGATTTAGGATTGCGCTCTCCCACCAGCGCATAGAAATAAGGAAAGATGGAACCGGCAACCAGAAACGCATTGTTCTCGTCGAAGCGATTAGCCTCGTATGCCGAGCGGTCGCGCAATAGACGAACCATCAAGTCGGTTGCATCCTGCGCCCGCGGATCAGCGAAGGCATGCTGCCAGTCAGGCAGCTGCTGATCCGAGCCAACCCATGCGCCCATGAATGTAGGCACCACTGCCTGGTTGCGCATGGGATACATCATGCAAAACCCAACCGACTCGAGAAACGCGCGGGCGTCCTCGAAGGTGCGGACGGCATGTCCGTCTAAGTGCCACTTCTCGCGGCGCAACTGATCGAGATCGGTCATAAATTCATTAGACCACAGAGCACAGAGATCAAAAACCTTTCGCAGTCTGCGAAGTGTCGCAGGTGTAGCGAAGTTCGACGCGAGAAGAGCGCCGGAAAATGCCCCTCGCCAGTCTAGGCGTGGGATTGTCGTCCCAATTAGTCGAAGGGGTTAGAACATGACGGGAAAAAGGTGCACTTAACTAGATAGTAAACAGCTGGGTTTGTTTTATGGGAAAACTTCACTTCTACAGATGACTGTGCAAAAAGTCTGAGGCTTGCTTGCACGGCTCACCGCTATAAGCAGGCCCCGTCTTGCTGTCGTACTCTTTAAGCACATCTCTGGCTTTATCCACATTCCCGCTTGCGAGATAACCAAGGCTGCAAAACAAGTACGGCGTCAGCCATTGTGGAACAGACTTTATCTTTCCCTCACAGACCTCCAGCAACCCAGAGTAGTCCTTCGAGTTGTTGAGCTTCTCCATTTGTATTAGGCTTGGGGTCTCCTTGTTTGGATTCACGTTAATTAAGGTTAGTGAGTTCTCGCTGCGACCTGAATCTTTTTCGGTACCGACACAGTCATAAGTGACAGTCATAGCGTTCGGATTCACTGGAGGATTCACTGTCACCGTCCCAGTATTTATCCCGACTGCCGCACTATCAGGTGCCTTTGTGGTGGCGCTGATCGTCGTGTTTGGTGGTATAACTAACGCGGGTTGACCACCATCCTGATGTCCTCTCACGCGATTGGGTGCATTGGCAGTTGGAGACTGTGGGCACGTTTGACACTGCAGGCATACTTGCGGGACTAACTTCTCAACTATCTTTTCCACTTGCACGACTCTCGGGTGCTGATTGAAGTACAGCGAGATTCCTGAGACCGCCAAACCGATTAGGAGCAAAATGTATACTCCCTTTTGTGGAACGACCTGCGCAAACCCTCCTCTTTTCCAGTCCTTGGCGATCTTGATCGCCGCCGCAACGACCGCGAATGCCCAAAGCACAAGCTGAACCCAAGCAACAATCGTACCGACGTCCATGTGGTGCACCTTTGCGTGAATCAGGAGTGGCCCCCTTCTCCCGGCGTCACGCCCTAGATTCTCTTGAATGCCTTCTGAATATCCTTAATGGAGTATCGCAGAACCACCGGCCTGCCGTGGGGGCATGACATAGGGCAGTCCGTTTTGGCTAGCTCGGCTAGCAGCCACTCCATTTTGTTTTGCTGGAGCGGCATGTTGACTTTGATGGCGGCGTGGCAGGCGATGGACGCTGCTATCCGGGCGCGCACTTTCTCCATATTCAGGGCTTGTTCTTCGCGGGAGAACTGATCTAGCAATTCGTGCAGCATGTGTTCGATCTGTGCGGCGTCCACTCCCGCGGGGGCTACTTTTATGGCGATGCTTCTTGCCCCGAATGGCTCGGCCTCGAATCCGTTCTGATTTAATTCTTCCGATATCTCGGAAAACACGGCTTGCTGGGCAGGCGTGAGTTCGAGCAGCAGGGGCATGAGCAGGCGCTGGCTCTCTACTTTTTGCGCTGTCCGCTGCTTCAATATTTTCTCAAACAGCACGCGCTCGTGGGCGACGTGCTGGTCCACGATCCACAGTCCGTCGTGATTCACGGCGAGGATGAACGAGTCGCGAATCTGCCCCAGCGGCTTGAGCGATGCAAGCGACGGGGTCGGGTCGTTATTTGCAAACTCGTAAGCGGATTCTGGCTCCTCGGGCATCGGCGGAGCGCAGCTGTCTTGTTCTCTGACCGCGGAAAGTATCTCTGGCGCGCGGACCAAAGACAGCGCGGCGTTGCCATCGACTGCGATTCCGTCGACGCCAAAGTGAAATCGCTCCGTGACCGGCGGGGCGGTTGGTGGTTGTAGAGTGAAACCGTCAGCCGCAGCGGAAAATGTGCGTAATTCCGCTGGTTGGGAACGAGATCCCGGAGTGAGCGAAGGGCTCGCGGTGGGATGCGCGCTGATCTCAGTCATGAACTGCGGCACCGGACGCGCCTTCATCAGCGCCGCCCGCACCGAGTCCCGCACAAAATCGTGCATGACAGTTTGCTGTCGGAAACGCACCTCGGTTTTCGAAGGATGGACATTCACATCCACTTCACCGCTGGGCAACTCGAGGAACAGCAGTACCACGGGATACACCGTCGGCGGCAGAATGTTGCGGTAAGCCTCGGTGAGTGCGTGCTGAATGAGCCGGTCGCGGATCAACCGTCCGTTGACAAAAACATAAATCGAGTTGCGATTGAGTTTCTGAATCTCGGGCTTCGAAACGAAACCATGCATGCGCATCTCGCCAGGTTCGGTGGGCGGCTGATCTTTGTCTTCTTCTTGCCTGCGCCACGGCGGCGGTTGCGGCAGACCAACGTGTTCAAGAGGCTGCATTGCCGCCACCGAAATGAGCTGGTCGAGAACATCTTTGCCAAATACCTGATACACGCGCTCGCTGTATCCCGCGACTGGCGGCGCAACCAGGACGGTGTTGGTCGCAGAATGCAGCTCGAAATGTTTGTCGGGATGCGCCAGCGCATAATGCGTCACCAGTGAAGCGATGTGGGAAAGTTCGGTGGATTCAGCTTTCAAAAATTTCTTACGGGCCGGCGTATTGAAAAACAAGTCGCGGATAGTGATCGAAGTCCCGGCTGGCAAACCGGCTTCTTCGACTTTAAATATCTTGCCGCCGTTAATCTCGATGAGAGTTCCAGAATCTTCGTCTGCCGCGCGCGTCTCCAGGTGCAGGCGTGAAACCGATGCGATCGTAGGCAATGCTTCGCCGCGAAATCCCAGAGTGGCAACGCTGAGCAGGTCCTCGGCATTCTTGATTTTCGAAGTGGCATGGCGTTCGAAGGCCAACATGGCATCGTCACGAACCATGCCGCATCCGTTGTCGGTGACCTGGATGAGTTTCTTGCCACCGGCCTCAACCTGAATTTTGATGCGGGTGGAACCGGCGTCGAGAGAGTTTTCGAGAAGCTCTTTGACTACGGACGCAGGACGTTCCACCACCTCGCCGGCGGCGATCTTGTTGGCGACAGATTCGGAGAGAACGTGGATGCGTCCCATGGTCGGCGGTAAGAGCCAAGTTTCTCAGATGCGAGCGGACAAAGCAAAAGCGGCCACGGATCGGACGGATTGAACATCGAGTCTCTGCGTCACAACCCGCGCCCGTGTTATGTTTAATTTCTTATTTGGCGATGCGAATATGATCCGTTCTTACAAAGGCATTACGCCGACCATTCCGGCTTCGTGTTATGTGGACGATTCAGCGCAAATCATCGGCGACGTGGCTCTCGGTGAACACGCTAGCGTCTGGATGAATGCGGTGCTTCGCGGTGACGTCCATTCCATTCGCGTGGGCGCGCATTCGAATGTGCAGGATTGCAGCGTTCTTCACGGCATGAAGGAGCTGTACAACGTGGTCCTGGGAGAATACGTCACGGTTGGCCATTCGGTAACGCTGCAC
>DASYOD010000047.1:0-5098 GCA_036008085.1 Terriglobales bacterium | reverse complement strand
TGCGGGAGCAATTGGAGGCAAGCTGCTCGGCGCCGGTGGTGGAGGTTTCATGCTTTTCTTTGTTCCTCCTCAAGGGCGAAAGGCCTTGATCAGCCGTTTGAACAAACTGCTGTGCGTGCCAATTACGTTCCCTGCTCGAGGGAGCCAGGTTGTCGTATATGAGCAGGAGCCCATCTACAAGGAAGCCGAAGAGGTTCAGGTCTAGCCGATGTTTCAAATGCCCGATGCGGTCATCCTGGCGGGTGGAGCAGGGCTCCGGCTGAAATCAGTCACCGGAGAAACGCCTAAACCGATGGCGAAAATCGGTGAACGCCCGTTTCTGGAGATCCTTTTTCATCAGCTAAAACGGCAAGGTTTGGTTCGCATCATTCTGAGTGTGGGTCAGAAGCAGCAGGTGATCCGTGAACATTTTGGAGAGAATACATCCGGATTGCAGCTTTGCTACTCACTCGAACAGATGCCTTTGGGGACAGGTGGGGCTCTGCGCCAGTCGGTAGCGCACGTCGTCACGAAAACTTTTCTTGCCGTGAACGGTGACAGTTATACCGATGTGAATTTGGAACAATTGATGTTGGCGCATCTCAATTCCAAAGCCGACGTCACCATGACAGTGATACTTGAATCCCGCAGCGATGGCGGATCGGTCGTGTTTGATCAAGACGGCAAAGTAACAGCCTTTGCGGAAAAGCAATTCGTACAAGGAGCCTCCTACCTCAGCGCTGGAATCTACATGTTGAACAAGGTGCTTGTGGAGGAGATAGCATCGGGTGTCAACATTTCCCTGGAAGAGCATCTTTTCCCCAAGTGGCTCGCCAGCGGGAAGCACATCCAGGCTTTTGTCTCTCCTGCCCGATGCATCGATATCGGCACGCCAGAACGCTACCGACAGGCACAAGGTCTCCTGGCCAACGTTGAATCGGCAGAATCCATAATACAAAACGAGGATCAACCATGAAGGTAATGATCACAGGTGCAGCAGGCTTTATAGCTCCTTTTCTGGCCAAGCAATGCATCGCGTCTGGCTGCTCCGTGCTGGGGCTTGATCATCGCGAGCCCAAGAATTCCTGGCCTGACGCTGCTTTCGAACACTGTGATGTGCGGGACGGCGCGCGTTTCTCGGAGCTCATTGCGAAATTTGCGCCAGAACGCGTTTTTCATCTCGCCGCTCAAAGCTATCCAACCGTCTCCTTGGCCCGTCCGCAAGAAACCTTCGAATCGAATGCAGGGGGGACCATCAATCTTTTTGAAGCCCTCCGCACGCTCAAACTATCGCCCACGGTCGTGGTCGCCTGCTCAAGCGCCGAGTATGGCCTTGTTGCCAGCAAGGATTTGCCGGTTCGAGAAACCCATCCACTCTTGCCGCTGCATCCCTACGGCGTGAGCAAAGTCGCTCAGGATTTGCTCGCTGCTCAGTATTATGCAAACTACAAAATTCCCGCCATACGCATCAGAATCTTTAACACCACCGGCCCCGGGAAAAAAGATGATGTTTGTTCCGATCTCACCAAGCGGGCGATTGAAATCGTGCTGGGTATTCGCCCTCCCGTGATGAAAGTGGGGAACACCAACACCCGGCGCGCGATCATCGATGTGCGCGATCAGGTTCGAGGACTTTGGCTGGCGGCAGAGCGTTGCGAGCCGGGCGAAGTTTACAACCTCGGAGCCGAAAGCATCTATTCGGTAGCGGAGATCATCGAGGAGATTCGTTCTCAAGTTGGAGTGAAATTCGAGCTAGAGCAAGAACCCAGCCTAGTTCGGGCTTGCGATGAGCCGGTCATTGCAGGGGATATGACCAAGTTCAGGAGCCGCTGCACGTGGAATCCCGAAATTCCGTTGCGCACAACCGTACGCGACATGTTGGAGTGGTGGAGGAACCAGCTCACTGGGTCACTGCAGCCGGCATCGACTCAGAAAGCTTGACCGGAGATTACTGAAACAAGCTCGGACGCGCTTGCATTTAAATAAGTGACGAATAAGACCCTACCACGAAACGAGAGGATTTGATGAGCACAGAGGTAAAACCCATAGCTCCTGCAATGGGAGAAGTCGCGGGAAATTTGATTCCCACGCAACAGGTTCATAAATCGGTTCTGCGGTTTATCGATTGGTTGCAAAATTATGGAGAAGTTTCCTACGACTTCCAGAGTTATTTTTCCAGCGATCTGACGCGGGCGGCCAAAGCGCTATACTACAAAAACCCTATCCTCGGAACCATTGCAGTCTCTCCGATGGTGTTTTCCGAGGCGTTTGTTCCGTCGGCCAGGCGGTTGTTCTGGAAGCCGCAACGTTTTCCCATTGCAGATGCACATTACGCGATGGGTTTCGGCCTACTCGCAAAATTTAATCAACCAGAAAAGTATCACAAGCGGGCGGTCCACTTCCTCGAAGTTCTTCTCGAGACAAGGTGTCCCGGGTATGAAAACTACTGCTGGGGCTACCCATTCAATTGGGAGACAGTCCGTGGCACGATCCGATCCGGAACGCCGCTCATAACCACGGTTCCGTACGTATACGAAGCCTTTCGGGAAGTTTATCGATTTGATAAAGACCCCAAATGGCGTCAGATCATGCAATCGATCGCCCAGCATGGCCTTCTCGACTATAAAGATTTCAAAGCCTCCGACAATGCCTCTTCGTGTTCTTATACTCCATTCCCGGAAAACTCCGTGGGTGTCGTGAATGCGAATGCCTATCGCGCGTTTCTCCTGACGTGTGCGGCGTTCGATTTCTCAGACGAAAATTACGCAAAAGTCGCGGAGAGGAATCTCAATTTTGTGCTTGAGTTCCAAAGCCCGGACGGCTCATGGCGCTATGCCACCGACGGAACGAGAGATTTTGTCGATCATTTTCATACCTGTTTTGTACTTAAGGCTCTTGCTAAAATCGAGGCACTGACTGGTCACCCGGGGTGTACCAAGGCCATTGAGAGGGGAATCGATTACTACACCAAGAATCTGTTTGATGAAGACGGTGTACCAAAACCATTTTCCCGTGCTCCTCGCCTTACAGTATATCGGCGAGAACTGTACGATTATGCAGAGTGTATCAACTTGGCAGTGTTGCTGCGAGGGCGCTTTCCGAAGTTGGATGAAAATTTGTCGGTCGTTATAAATCAGATCCTGACCCGCTGGCAAAAACCGGATGGCTCCTTCCGCAGCCGTCAACTTCACTTGGGCTGGGATAATACTCCCATGCATCGCTGGGCTTCTTCGCAGCTCTTCCGAAGTCTTTGTTTTTTGCTGTATCGAACCACTCAGGACGTTGCACGTGCCTAAGAAATCCAAGGATTGATTCGAATGGAAGCGAAAGGTGGGAAAACTGTGGAACCCAAAAATAACCCTGACGCCCTGCGCGCCCTGCGCGCCCTGCTACGCGACAGGATCGGGCGCAGTATCGAACTCAAGGAAGCTTTGCTCAAGGATGAACACTTCCAGGAATTGGTAGTGCAAGTCGCGATGCAAATCGTCAAATCACTTGAGCGGGGAGGGAAGGTATTCTTCTTCGGAAATGGAGGTAGCGCGGCGGATGCGCAGCATCTCGCTGCCGAATTCACCGGTCGTTTCCTTAAGGAACGAAGGGCATTGCCGGCATTAGCGCTAAGTGTGAACTCATCCTCTTTGACCGCAATCGGAAATGATTACGGGTTTGACATCGTCTTTGCTCGTCAGCTAGAGGCCTTGGGCAGAGAAGGAGACGTTGCGGTCGGCATATCCACAAGCGGAAATTCCCCGAATGTGATCCGGGCGCTGGAAACCGCAAATTCGAAGTCCATCTTCTCCGTTGCACTTACGGGAAAATCCGGGGGGACTTTGAAAAATATCGCGGACTGCACCATTTGTATTCCTTCGGAAGAAACACCCCGAATCCAAGAATGCCATATCCTGACCGGCCATTTGATTTGTGAAATAGTCGAAGAGGTACTTTTCTAACATCGGAAGCCGTGCGTGAGGAGCAAAATTCCCGAAGCAGTTTGGGATTTTAATCGGTCATGTTGCAAATTGTCTTTGCGGAGAAAAAACTGGATGTTCGTGGGCCCGCCATATTCCTTGATCGAGACGGGGTAATCAATTGCCGAAGACCCGGGGACTATGTGCTGAACTGGTCGCAGTTCCTGTTTGTTTCGGGAATTCGGGCGGCACTGAAACAGCTTTCTGCGCTACACCTGCCTATGATTGTAATCTCGAACCAAGCTGCAGTGGGCAAGGGCCTGCTAAATCCTCTCGCGCTGCAAGAGATTACTGCTCAAATGCAGCAGACTTTACTCGCTGATGGTGTCTCTCTTGCCGCGGTTTTTTACTGTACTCATCGTGCTGACGAAAATTGCGATTGCAGAAAACCTAGGCCCGCAATGCTACTTAGTGCTGCTAATGAGTTTAATATTGACTTGAGCCGGTCCATCTTTATCGGCGATTCAGTATCTGACATCCAAGCAGGTCTGGCTGCCGGCTGCAAACCAGTTTTATTCGGTTCAGCTCGTTTTGAGAGCTCGGGAGATTCACTACCGCTGAACTGCATTCCTGTAGCAAGGACGGCCGAGGAGCTGTTTCCTATCTCAGTAAAATGTTTGAAGGATTGCGGCGTTTCGTAACCATGCGGCGACTATGTTTAGAACCGACGCTGCTAGGTTTAGCCTAGACTTGCATGAACACACTTTGTCGTGATGCGACAATACATCTAAAACCAGCCGTCGTGCAGCAAGGAGCTTGCCTTGAAAATTAGCATCTTCGGTTTAGGCTACGTTGGTACAGTGTCCGCAGGCTGCCTCGCGCAAGATGGACATGACGTCATCGGCGTAGACCCCTTTCGAACGAAGGTCGAGTTAATTAACGAAGGTCGGTCTCCAGTCATCGAGGCAGAGATTGGCGAAATCATTGCCCAGGCTGTTCGAACCGGCCGACTCCGGGCTACCGAGGACCAAGTCAATGCGGTACATGAAACAGAGCTATCCTTCGTCTGTGTCGGTACCCCGAGCCAGACCAACGGTAACCTTGACGTTTCTTACGTGCGACGCGTTTGCGAACAGATAGGCCAGGCGCTCAAGACCAAGAAAGCCAGACACACCATTGTCATCCGTAGCACGATCTTGCCGGGAACAATG
>DASYOD010000046.1:0-7232 GCA_036008085.1 Terriglobales bacterium | reverse complement strand
TGAAGTCGGTCTCTCCAATCTCGCCAACTTTAACCGCCAGTTCCGCCGTACTCGGCAGATGACCCCAAGTGTTTACCGCCGATCCTTCAAGCACCGCGCACGAATGCCGGAAAAGACTAGCCGCGCGGAACTGCAGGTCCGTCCCAAGTCGCTCGAAAGCCTACGCAGGGCGCTATGAATTACGCGCGATCCCACCCTACATCTAACCCTTCAAAGTCACGCATTTGAATGAGTAATTCTCAATGCCTGATTACCGCAACCGGACAAATGGCTGTCCGGGCGACACACCGTTCTCTGTTTTTTTTCCTGCCGGGAATGTCTCGCTTGAGGCCGTTCTGAGGTGGGTGCGTTGAACTTTCAAGTTCAGCGTGATATCCGGGCCTCGGTCCGCACCGACCATTCTTCCCCAAGTCGGAGCGATTTGCGGGAACGTCCCGACTGATTCCCTCGCATCACCTGAGGCTTGGTGAACTCTGCCGAACTCTGCCGAACTCTGCGGGTCGCTCTCGAAGGCGGAAATTTCGGGTCTGGGACGTGAAGTGCGACGGTTAGAACGCCTCTGGGCGGCGATTGGCACGGTTTTGAGCGATTAAGCCGCGGGGTTATGCGGGTAGATACGCGATTTCCGGGAAAACGGGGTTTGTGCGCGAAATTCGCCGATTTTGGATTGGGGATGATTTTTCGATGCGTTTTGCGTGGGATTTTGCGAAAACCTATTTTTTCCTCTCCTCCCCCACACATTTCTCCACCCTGATCAAACCTATATGGTGTGTATTGGGACTACTAAAAGTTGGGACCGGTAGACTGGGCGTGCAAAGTGCCGCTCGCACGCGATCCCAGGAGTATGGACGAATTTCAGACAAACGGAGCATTTGAAGCTGCACATCGTCCTCTGCTTGCCCACTCGGCCAGCCTCGTCTACTTTGGTGTTTCGTGCGTGCGACTACACTCCAAATCCATACAGCACGACAAACTGGCGTATGGTGCTTTTAATCACTCCCGTTCCTGGTCGCCGGAGTATCGTGGCTCTCTGTGGGTTATGATTATCCGGTGCGTTAGTAATCGATGGAGATAATAGGAATGACCCAAAACAAATTGGCCGGTGAAAAACCCATCAGTGCTGAGTTTGTCGAACTGGTTCCCATAGGCCGATACCCCGCAGCCCAGATTAAGTGCGCTGGGCGAGGGGGTGGCGCTCAAGCAGACCAATATCTGATCAATCGGTTCATGTGCGTAGGTTTTGAGCATTATGCAGCGCCCGCGGCTCAACTCTGAATATCTCGCGCCTCGCAAGTGCTTGGTTAGCGCCCCAATCGGAATAGCACCATTTTATGTCGGGTTACGTAACCAATCAGGCGCTTAAGAAGGATTTGCTTGAGTGGCTTGATGACGGACCCTTGTAAATTAAAGGCGGAGGAATTCGAAAGCTAGGAGAAATCGTGTTGGTACTAGACTTGATCTACCTGATTGCGATGGGAACTCCCCCATTTTGCTGGGCTTTACTTGGTGGGGCTGGTTTAAGAGTCCCCGCATTCAATCGCCAAAGTGGCCAATGATATTTTTTTTGTCGGGCCTATGTGCGGCTACGGCAAACTTCGTGTTGTTGTGGGCGTGGGTTGTGTGGCTCCGGTTTCATTACTACTCTGCATCCTGGAAAGTTCAAGACAGGGTTCAAAACCTTGGCCTTTAGTCTGCTTCTCTATGCCGTACTAGCCGCGATTGGTGGAAATGGAAGGCACCGCCTGCTACTGGGTATAAGCAGCGGTTTGGCACTCATACCTTGGATTCCACTAGGCATTCTGTAACGTCGTCCTGGCCTTCTAACAGTTGCTTTGAAAAATGCAGTTCCGCTGCAACTTTACTTCAAAAATCTCGTCTGAAAGAAGGAAGTCCAAGGAGGCAAGTGAATGCGCGGAGCCGATAACCAGCAAGAAGGCATGTTCAGCGACGTTTCTCCGAGAAGTGCGTACCCGCCGATCATCCGTTGCGGCCGATCCGCGAGATGGTGGATGAGATTCTGAAAGAAATGTCTCCGCAGTTTGCGAAGCTATATTCCGAAGTGGGGCGCCCATCGATTGCGCCCGAACGGCTGTTTCGGTCCCTGCTTTTGCAGATCTTTATTCGGTTCGCAGTGAGCGCATGCTGATCGAGCAACTGCAGTACAACCTGCTGTTCCGGTGGTTCGTGGGGATGGCGATGGACGAGGCGGTCTGGAATCACGCGGTGTACAGAAAGAATCGGGAGCGCTTGCTGAATGAAGAAGTCGCGGAGTCGTTTTTCAGACGGGTGCTGGAACGAGCCAGGCCGTTTATGTCGGATGAACATTTCACGGTGGGCGGAACGCTGATCGAGATGCACGGCATCGAGGTGGGAACGCGATGAAGAGGATCATCGTCCTTGGTGGTGGATTTGCGGGACTATGGAGCGCAGTCGGGGCCATGAAGGCTCGACGAACTCGCATCGCTGGCTCTGTTTTTATGTTCCGATGAGGCTGCATTCATTACTGGCGTGGATTATCCTTTGGACGGTGGTTTCTTGAATCTGCAGGGATAACACATGGACCTGAAACTCAGAGACAAAGTTGTCGTCGTGACTGGCGGCGCTAAAGGAATCGGCGAAGCCATCGTGCGGGGCGGCGCTGCGGAAGGCGCGATTCCGGTAATCATTGACCGTGATGCGGAAGCGGCTGCGCGCCTGCAAACCGCGCTGCTGACCGGCGGCGCCCAAAGCGAAGTAATTGTCGCGGAGATTTCCGTGCCAGAAGCATGCGCCAACGCCGTGGAACAAACGCTTGGAAGATTCGGCCGTATCGACGCGCTCGTGAACAACGCTGGAGTCAACGACAAAGTAGGTCTTGAGCACGGCAGTCCGGAACAGTTCGTGGCATCACTTTCGCGCAATCTGATTCATTTCTACGCCTTCGCCCACTACGCACTGCCTGCGCTGAAGAAAACACGCGGCTCGATTCTCAACGTCAGCTCAAAAACGGCCGTCACCGGGCAAGGCGGAACTTCGGGGTACGTGGGATCGAAGGGGGCCATTCTGGCGCTCACGCGCGAATGGGCGGCGGAGCTGCTTCCCTACGGCATTCGCGTGAATGCGATCGTTCCCGCCGAGGTGAACACACCTCTGTATCGACAGTGGTTGAGCACGTTTCCCGATCCGGAGCGGAAACTGGCGGGGATTGTGTCGAAAATACCGCTGGGAAAGCGTATGACTACTCCTGAAGAGATCGCCGCGATGGTCCTGTTCTTAATTTCAGAACAAGCGAGCCACATCACCGCGCAGCATGTTTTCGTTGACGCCGGATACACGCATCTAGACCGTGCTCTCACGTAAACTGCGATAAAAGATGTGACGAATGACGTCTGCGGCGAGCAGGTCGCCACGCGCTGGTTATGAACCAAATTTTTGAACTGAAGCCTCAGAGGCTCAAACGTTTAAGTTCAATGTCCCAATTCATTTGTTGACGGTCTCCTCCCGCTGTGCCCAATCCCCCAGCGCTCTTGGCTTCTGCTTCAAAGATTGGGCCATCCGCAGTCTCGTGTAGAAACAATTTCGTTGCCCGAGCAGTCGAGGAAGCTGACTCGCTAAATTGCTGATGGGCAAAGAGGGCAAACGGATACTCTAGGCGCCAATAAAGGCCTTCGGCACAGGCGCGAGCAATCCGCAATTAGCAAAGCGCCGCACCGCGGTGCTAATCTCTTGGACGTTTAACTCGCTAACAGTTTTGGGTTTTTTGGCGAGATGGCCATGTTCGTTGCGCAGTTATTCGGCGCCCGCGAGGACGGGCACAAGACTGACGATGACCATAATCCTTGCCGCACTCACCGGAACAAGGCTTGTACATCTTTCCATCGTTGACCTGGTTATAGTCGTTTTCTATTTTGTCCTCGTTCTTGCGATCGGTTTTTATTTGAAGGGCCGCGCGAACACCGGCGAGGATTTCTTTCTCGCGGGCCGCGAAATGACGGCATGGATCGCCGGCCTGAGCTTCCTCTCCGCGAATTTGGGCGCGCTCGAACTGATGGGCTGGGCGGCCGCCTCCTATCAGTACGGCATTCTGGCCACGCATTGGTATTGGATCGGCGCTATTCCGGCCATGCTGTTCCTCGGCCTGGTGATGATGCCGTTCTATTACATTTCCAAGACGCACTCGGTTCCGGGCTATTTGAAGCTGCGATTTGGTGAATCCAGCCGCGCGCTTTCGGCAATTTCGTTTGCGTTCATGACCGTGCTGATGAGCGGCATCAACATGTACGCGATGGCGCTGGTGATGAAGGTCGTCCTGGGCTGGAACATCAACTTCAGCATCTGGGTTTCCTCGATCACCGTGGCCGTGTACGTTACGCTCGGCGGACTTCGCTCCGCGATTTTCAACGAAGTGCTGCAATTCATTCTAATCTGGGCTGGCGCGCTGCTCATTCCGATTCTCGGACTGATCGAAGCGGGCGGTTGGAAAGCGTTGCAGCTCAAAGTGGCGCAGAATGCTTCCGTCGAGTACACGCATCTGTGGTCCACCTTGGGATCATTCAAAGACAACCCCATGGGCATTCATTGGACGGGCATCGTGTTCGGTCTTGGCTTTGTGATTTCATTTGCTTACTGGACGACCGACTTTCTCGTCGTGCAGCGCGTTTTGGCCGCGAAAGATCTGCGCGCGGCAAAGATGGCTCCGGTCATCGGCGCGGCTTTCAAGATGTTCGTTCCGTTCATCGTGATTCTTCCGGGTCTGCTGGGGCTGGCTGTGTTGCCATGGAAGCTGACCGGCGAAGCCGAGGCGGTGGCAAGTGGCGGCCACAGTTACAACGAAGTCCTGCCGTTGATGCTCGCGCGTTATTGCGGCCCGGGCCTGCTGGGGCTGGGAGTCACTGCGCTCATCGCGGGCTTCATGTCCGGGATGGCCGGCAACGTGAGTGCTTTTTCGACGGTGTGGACATACGACATCTATGCCGCCCTGTTCAAGAAAAAGTCGACCGACGCGCATTACGTTTCGATGGGACGCTGGTCCACGGTGATCGGAGTTCTCATCAGTATCGGCACTGCGTATTTGGTGATGCAATTTCTCAGTATCATGGACTACGTGCAGGCGCTCTTCAGTTTTTTTGTAGCGCCGCTGTTCGGTACGGTGATCCTCGGCATGTTGTGGAAACGGGCTTCACCGGCCGGCGGGTTTTGGGGATTGCTGGCGGGCACGGCGTCGTCCATCGGAATGTGGGCGTGGGTGAAGGTGGACCCGTACGCCCTGCGTTACGTGGCGCTTTCCAGCGACGCGCGCGACATGGCGGAGAACATGTACCGCGGACTTTGGTCGTGGGTTATTTGCGTCGTGGTGACCGTCGTTGTCAGTTTGCTCACCAAACCTAGACCCGAGAGCGAACTGACCGGCCTGGTCTATGGCGCGACGGAGATTCCCTCCGAGGCCCAGGTTGTGCTTTACGAACGGCCTGCGTTCTGGGCTGTCGTCGTGGCGATTGCTTTCGTAGTGCTAAATATTATTTTCTGGTGAGGTTGATGCGATCTGACGAACCCATTTCGATTTGGTTCTTCATAGGAATTTCGCTGCTGTTTAACGGCCTGCTGATTTTTGGCGCGGGTCTGTATCAACTTGTCCATCCGCCGGCCGTCAAAGTAGTCCTCTTCGATTTGCACGCCGGTGTTTGGTGGGGCGCACTCCTTTCGGTTCTTGGATTGATTTACTGCATTCGATACGCTCCTTCCCGCGGGTGAGCATTGCAGCGATTTCCAGTTTAGTTCAAGGATCTTCGCGTCTTGATTCGACGCTCCGCTCGCCGCAGGTGCGTAGTAAAGTGATACGCCGCGAGCGTGCGACGTGGCTGCGTAAATTCGGGCTTGAAAGGACATTGATGGCGATTCTGGTTACGGGTGGAGCGGGATATATCGGAAGCGTTACTGTGGAGCTTTTGCGTACGGAGGGCGAAGAAGTCGTCGTACTCGATGATCTGGCGCGCGGCCACCGTGAGGCGGTCGCTGCGGACACTGCGTTCTATCACGGAAATGTGGGAGACCGCGCCTTGCTGGCGCGTATCGCGCACGAGCACAAACTGGAATCATGTATCCATTTCGCCGCGCTGGCATATGTTGGAGAATCGGTGCAAAGCCCGGCCAAGTATTTCGAAAACAATGTCGCGCAGGGCATCGCTTTAATGGACTCTCTAATTCAGGCACAAGTGCGTCGTGTGGTGTTTTCGTCCACTTGCGCTACTTACGGAGAATCGGATCAGGAAACAATTTCGGAACGTACCGCGCAGTGGCCCGTGAATCCGTATGGTTGGTCCAAACTGATCTTGGAACGGCTGCTGGCTTCTTACGATGCTGCGTACGGTCTGAAGTTTGTCGCATTGCGCTACTTCAACGCCGCTGGCGCCACGGAAAAATACGGAGAACACCACGAGCCGGAATCGCACTTGATTCCGAATGTCTTGTCGTCCGCGCAAGGAGAAACGCTCGAAGTGCCGGTGTTCGGCAGGAACTATCCAACGCCGGACGGTACTGCGATTCGCGATTATGTCCATGTGGCCGACCTCGCCGACGCGCACATTCGTGCGCTCGGGCATCTGCGCCGCGGCGGAAAGTCCGATTTTCTGAATCTCGGCACGGGACATGGTTATTCTGTTCTGGAGGTCATCGAAAGCGCGAGGCAGGTCACCGGGCGCGACATTCGCATTCGCTTCGAGCCTCCTCGCCCAGGCGATCCACCGCGCCTGGTCGCTGATCCCACGAAAGCGAAATCGGCTCTCGGCTGGACACCCGGCAAGTCCGACTTGCGCTCCATCATTGCGTCTGCTTGGCAATGGCGGCAAAAACATCCCTATGGTTATGTCTCGTAGCAATCAGGAAACCTGAATTCATGGCGAAGAAGCTTTTGGGAATCGACGTCGGCACCGGCGGCACGCGCGCGGTGCTATTGGACGAGGCCGGGTGCGTGCTGAATTCGTCCACCGCGGAACACGCTCCGATGCATTCTCCGCAAATGGGCTGGGCCGAACAGGATCCGCACGATTGGTGGCGCGCAGGTTGCCTTGCTGTCAAAGCTTGCCTCGAAAAAAGTGGGGCATATCCGAGCGAAATCGCCGCGGTCGGTCTCACCGGACAAATGCACGGATTGGTGCTGCTCGGCGCGGCCGGCGAGGTCCTGCGCCCTTCGATTATTTGGTGCGACCAGCGCACCGGCGAGCAGTGCGAACAGATCACGGAGCGCGTCGGCGCCC
>DASYOD010000045.1:0-9850 GCA_036008085.1 Terriglobales bacterium | reverse complement strand
TTCTTCAAAATGAAAATTCGGAAATCCCGCAACCAGCCGTGAAATATTTCCACCCGCAGTTTGAACTTCAACCGGAACCGAGATGGCGTATCCGTTGTCCTCGACCACAAATACCACCGGCAATTTGCTATTGGACGCGGTGTTCATCGCCTCCCAGAATTCGCCCTCGCTGCTAGCGCCGTCTCCGAGCGAAACGTAGGTGACTTCATCGCCGTGAAACTTGACATCTTTGAACTGGCGGTAGTCGCCCTCGCTTTTCTGGGCTGCCTCGGGATGTCTCGCGAAATATCGGCCACCTTCCGCGCACCCCACTGCTTGCAGAATCTGCGACCCGGTGGGAGACGACTGCGTGACCACATTCAATTTCGGGAAGCTCCAATGCGAAGGCATCTGTCGCCCACCCGATTGCGGATCGGCCGCCGCACCGACAGCCATCAGCAGCATATCCAGAGGCGTCGCGCCCAGAGCCAGACACAGCGCGCGATCGCGATAGTAGGGATAAAACCAGTCATACCCCGGCTTCATGGCAAGACCGGCCGCGACGCCAACCGCCTCGTGACCTGCGCCCGAAATCTGAAAGAAGATTTTTTGCTGGCGCTTGAGCAGAATCTCCCGGTCGTCCAGCCGTCGGGAGGTATACATGATCCGATAAATTTCAATCAATTGCGCGCGAGAAAGACCTTCGTAGGTCTTGCCCTTGCTTCTGACTCTCTCGTCAACCACCCCAGCCGGTTTAGATTCTGTTTTAGTCGCCATTCTGCCTTCCATTGTAAATCCAGAGCGGGGACCGAGAACAGCAATTGTCAGTTCCCGCCGAGCGTTTGGTCAGCGGCTATCAGACTTACCCCGAGACAACGCTCCAAGGCCCAATATCTGCCCCCGACCTAGCTGACAGCTGAAAGCTGAAAGCTTCCCAATCATTTATCCTGAAAAAAGTGATCAAATTCCACCGCCAATTCGATCCCCACAAGATCAAGCTTCTAATCTTCGATCTCGATGGCACGTTGATCGACTCTCGTCTCGACCTGATCCACTCGGTAAATGCCATGCTGAAGCACCTCGGACGCCCCGAGCTACCCGGCGACGTAATCGCCTCCTACGTAGGCGACGGCGCTCCCATGCTCGTGCGCCGCGCCCTCGGCGATCCTCGCGATGAAGGGCTCGTAAAAGACGGCCTCGAGCACTTTCTCGCCTACTACCGCGTTCACAAACTCGACCACACCCACCTCTACGATGGCATAAGAGAAATGCTTTCCGCCATAGCCACCTGCAACGGCACTCCTCGCAAAATGGCTGTACTCTCCAATAAGCCAGTCAATCCTTCGCGCGCCATAGTCGAAGCATTTGGCCTCGCTGATTTCTTTCTTCATATCTACGGCGGAAATAGTTTCTCCACCAAGAAGCCCGATCCCAAAGGCGCCCACACCCTGCTCCGCGAAACCAAAACCCGCCCCGATGAAACTTTGATGATCGGTGACTCCTCCGTCGACGTCATCACCGGCCGCAACGCCAGCCTGTGGACCTGCGGCGTGACTTACGGCTTCGCCCCGCACACGCTATGCGAAGCGCCACCAGACGTCACGGTAGACAGCCCGCAAGATCTGGCAGGTCTCCTTATGGCTCTTCCTTTGTGAATCTTTGTGTCCTTAGTGGTTAATGCCTTTAGCCTGCCAGCACGATAAACTGCTCTCGAGGATGAACAACTTCACTCCCGCCGAACTCCGCAAACTTCGCAGCCTGAAAACGCCCTACGGCATCCAGCGTCTCCTCGACGACATGCCCTACCATCTCGAAGACACCGCCTGGTCTCCGCGCCGGGTGCTGCGCGAAAACAGTAGCCATTGCTGCGAAGGCGCGATCTTCGCCGCTGCAGCCCTGCGTGTAAACGGCTTCCCGCCGTTGCTGCTCGATTTCGAAGCCGACCACGACACCGACCACGTGCTCGCCATCTATCGCATCAACGGACACTGGGGTGCACTCGCCAAATCCAATTACAGCGGGTGCCGCTATCGCGAGCCCGTCTACCGCACTTTGCGCGAGTTGGCCATGAGCTATTTCAATCTGTATTTCAATATGCGGCGCGAACGCACCCTGCGCACCTTTTCTCGGCCCGTCAACTTAAGCCGCTTCGATCACCTGAACTGGATGACCACCGAAGAACCCGTCTGGTTCATCGTGAACTACCTCTTCGACATCAAACATTACAAGCTGCTCCGCCCCAGGATGATCAAAAACCTGCACCGCGTGGACGAACGATTGTTTCAGGCCGAGTGCCTGGGAAAAGCCTGTGCCAAAAAGTGATAACCTTTCTCCAGTAGAATGCCTCGCAGCAACCTCTGGGAACCATCTGGGTTTGAATATCGTAGCTATGTTCGTGTACACGAAACGCGCTCCACTCTTTTTTCTCCTCCTGATAGCCTCGGTCGCATTTGGCCAGGAAACCGCAACGCCAAAGCTACCGGCTGATGCCTCTTCTACCGCACTTTCCGAGGACCAGATACGCGAACTCATTCGCCACACTGCGGCCAACGACATGGAGAACGACAAACGCCAGCGCGACTACACCTATATCCAGCGGGAAGAACAGCACAAACTGGGTGGCAATGGCCAAGTGAAATCGACGGAAACAAAAACTACCGAGATCATGGAACTCTACGGCGAACCGGTCGAGCGCCTGATCGCCAAAGACGACAAGCCACTCTCCGACAAAGACGCGAAGAAAGAAGAAGAAAAAATCCAGAAGATAATCGAGAAGCGCAAAAACGAATCCGACGAAGACCGCAAGAAGCGCGAGAAGAAAGAAGAAAAAGACCGCGAAGACAGCCGCAAATTTGTCAGTGAAGTGGCTGACGCCTACAACTTCAGCTTCGCCGGCATTGAATCTTTAGCCGGGCGTGACACCTACGTGATCGATGCCGAACCACGGCCCGGCTACGAGGGACACATGAAAGAATCTAAATTTCTACCCAAGTTCCGCTTTCGTGCCTGGATCGACAAAGACGAATCGCAGTGGAAGAAGCTCGACATTCAATGCATCGACACCGTTTCCTGGGGCCTCTTCCTGGCCCGCATTCACAAGGGCTCGCGCATCATCATCGAGCAAACCCGCGTGAACGATGAAGTCTGGCTCCCGCAACACATCGACGTAAAAGTCGACGTCCGCCTCGCCCTCCTCAAAAACTTCAACGTAGAAGACGACATCACCTACCGCGACTACCAAAAGTTCCGCACTAACACAAAGATTATTCCCGCAGGAGAAGTGCAACCCGCCCCCTGAACCGCAAAGCCACAATCTTGGCGACTTGGGATTTGAAAGTGCGCAGCTTCATCCGCGCCGATCATCTTTGCACCGACAGCGCAAAAACTGGATCGGCTTCAGCCACTGCAAACCAAAAGAAAAAGCTCCTCCCGCAGGAGGAGCCTAAGAACATCCGGCAAACTAGAAAGTAAACTTCGCCGCCAACTGAATCCCCCGCGGTCCGCCGCCGCCCAGGAACGGATTGCCGATGCCCACGTCGCCCGTAGCACTAAGCGCGTAGGAACCGACGCCGACTTCACGGTTACCCACTTGCTGGAAACCGTTGACTGCCGGGTCGGTAATAAAACCCGGTAGAAATGGGTTGGCGAAGTTTGGATGATTCAAAATGTTGAAGAAATCGGCACGCAGCTGCAGATTTAGCCGCTCCGTAATGGCGGTACTCTTATACACCGCGAAATCCCACTGCTTATATTGTGGCCCGCGCAGAGCGTCGCGCCGCATATCCCCGTAATGCCTCGTGCCCGGAACGCAGTCGGCAGCAGCTCCGGTCGCAGCGGTCACTGTGCATGGAATAGCGAAAGAAGAGAGCGACAGGAAGTGATAAGGATCGCCATTGTTCTGCACGATCGGTCCAACGATGTCGGGACGGTCGAAGCCCCCGCCGCCGCCGCTATAGTCATCCTCACCGTTGTAGTTCAATTGGAAGGGTTGCCCGCTTTGCAGCGTTGCCGTGCTGTTGATGCCCCACCCATTCTTCAGTCTCTGCAGTCCTCCGCTCATTTTGGGGATGTCATAACCCACAATCCATGTAAAGCGCTTGGGCAGATCAAAGTTCGAATACGAATACTCCAGCTGTGGATTGTTGCTGTCCTGTGGTTGCGCGGCGTTGGGTTCGAAATCCTCGCCATCGCTCGAGTTGTCGAGCGACTTCGACCATACGAAGTTCACCATGGACGTGAATCCGTGCCAGCTGTTAATCCGTAGCTGTGCTTGTAACGAATTGTAGTTAGAGCTGCCGGTTGAGTTCTCCTGTTCCAGGTAGAACGTACCGTAGGTGTTGCCCGGAGGTCCGAATCCCCCGCCAAAGGGGCGAGCCGCGCCACTGAAATCATGAATGCCTGCGGTGCATCCCAATTGACCGAGGTCGCAAGCATTGATGGTCGCCACGCTCGGCTGATTTAAATCAAAGAATCGCCACAACCGGTGTCCCTGAGAGCCCACATAGCCCACTTGCAATACGGCGTGATTTGTAATCTGGTGTTGCAGGTTGAGATTGTAATTCTCCATGTAGGGCGTCTTGATGTTGCGATCGAAGGCAAACGTATCGCACTCGAAATTACAAGCCGTCTCGTCCCCAAAAACCGGTACGCCGGCTGTGATCGCGCCCCCAGGTAAATTGGAATTCAACCCTGCTGAAAGAATAGCCGCAGGCCCAATTGGGTTATACGCCGGGCCCGGCGAGAAGAAGGTTTCATAGGGTAGATGGCCCAGAGCCATGTCCTGGGAGAAAGCATCGAAGAAGAGGCCGTACCCCGCGCGGATGACAGTCTTACCCTTCCCGGTAACGTCCCATGCTGCGCTGAGTCGCGGAGCGAAATTCGTTTTGTCCGGGTTATACAAACCGCTTAAACCAGGCTGTCCTACCTGCGTTAGTACAAAGTTGCCGGTCCCGGCAGTCCCGGGCGCGGGAGGAGTAAGGCTGGTAACGTTGCTGAGCAAGTTGTTCTTTTCACCCATGACGCCCATGTAATCGTAGCGAAGCCCATAATTCAAAGTCAGCCGCGACGTGATACGGAAACTGTCCTGAATATAAAATCCGAAGTTGTTTTCGAAGGTATGCCGGAGGGTATCGCCCACGTACTGAAACGTACCGCTGCTCTCGGGTATTCCCGCGAGGAAATCCGTCAGGTCGGCAAATCTCAGCCGACCGCGGAAATACTTGTCGAAGTATTGCTGGACGCTGGTGCGGTGGTAGTCGACGCCAAACTTGACGTCGTGTTTCCCCAGCTTCAACGAAAAATTGTCGATCACCTGATTGTTGCTGTCCACGCGGTGCCGCGGAACGCTGCTGGTTGCCCCAAGTTGGGCAACGCCACTGGAACCGTCCGCCTGAATGATGGGTAAGCCCGAATCGTTCAGCCCACCCGTACAACCCGAACCCCCCGCGGACCCGGCATCGCAAAGACCAATTGAGCTAGGATGAAAATTCTGGTCTCCGGGGAAAAAACCTTCCGCGAATCGGTTCCACCCATACCGCAATTCATTCACCTTGTTCGAGCCAAACGTATGCACGTACGAAAGCGAAACCAATTGCACTCGGGTCGGAGTGTAGGTGTTGAATCCCGGCAATTGACCACCGGTGGCAGTCAACGCCAGCGGGAAAGACTGCACGCTATCGCCGAAAAAATAACGGCCAGTTAGCAGGTTGTTGGAGTTGAAGCTGTGGTCTACCTTGGCAATCATGCTGGTCAGCCGATTGAAAGAAGGCGAAACCACCGAAGCAGTTCCGGGTGAAAACAATGCTCCGGCCGCCAGGTTCGGCGCCGGCCACGGATTACGCGCGAGTAGCGAAGCGATCACCGGATTGGTCGCATCGGCCGGACTCAGCGCGCCACCGGGACCGGTGCCCGTCGGTACGCTGGCCAGAGTCACTACACCGACTGGCTCCTGCTGGCCCTCATAGTCCAAAAAGAAGAACGTTTTGTCTTTGATGATCGGCCCACCCACCGACCCCCCATATTGGTTATTGTGAAATGGGGCCTTCGGATTTGAGGTGCCATTCGCGTTAGTGACAGGATTAAAAAAGTTCCGTGCGTCCAACGCATCGTTGCGGAAATACTCTGCACCCGTCCCGTGAAAAGCATTTGTCCCGCTCTTGGTAACGATGTTTACCACCGCGCCCGCATTCCTTCCATACTCTGGTTCGAAGTTGGAGAGCACCCGCACTTCTGCCACGGCATCGATCGGCAGAATAGTCGATGGGGTCCCGAATACCCCTGCCTGGTTGATTGCCGGATCGTTGCGGTAGCCATCGTTCATATCCGTTCCGTCGAGCAGATAATTGTTTGAACGTCCGCGCGCGCCATTCATTGAGAACTCACCGAATGATCCCGGAGAATCTGAAATCTGATCCGGGGAGCCGGCAACACCAGGATTCAGGTAGATTAACTTCGTATAGTCGCGGCCATTTACCGGAAGATTTTCTACAGTCTGGCTGGTGAGTACGCCGCCCAAATCATTGGTCGTAGTCTCAACCTGGGGCAGACTCTCACCTGAAACTTCCACTTTCTCGCTAACTTGTCCGGGCTTCAGAGCAATATCCACGCGCCGCTCGCTAGCCACATCGACCGCAATTTCGCTGGTCACCGAGGTCTGGAATCCATTCTGAGAAACGCTGACGGAATAGGTCCCGACCGGGAGTTCGGACACGGTATAGCTCCCGTCCGCGCTGGTCTGTGTGCTGCGGTCCAAGCCGGTGTTCGTGTTATGCACCTTGACGGTCGCGCCTGGAACCACTGCACCCGATGCGTCCGTGACCGTCCCCAAGATGGTTCCACGGAATGTCTGAGCCACCAGGGTGGTTGCAAATAGAAGAACAAAAGCCGACAGGAACATCCGCAATTTCATGATCTTTCTCCCCTTAAATACCAACTCATTTTTATTGCGACTCTTGCGACGAGACTTGTGCTGGACTGATTCGCATCCAGTCTAGTGCCATATTGATGAAGACCAGCAATCTAAAATTTACATAGGTACCATCAGAATCAGCGGGATGCCAACCCGCTATTGGTGACAGGCATTGTAGCGCATGCCAGCCGCAAAGCAAGTATGCAGCCGGTTTCACACCTTGATGTGGCCTGACTGTGTAGGAAAAACGCCTCGCCCGAACCGCAACCCGTGTGGGGACGGGCATCTCGCCCGTCCATGCGGAGCAAAGCTAAATCACCGAGCCCTGTCACTTGTTACAGTGTTCGACGAATCATCCATCGCCTATCGTCAACCCTAAGTATCTGGTCCTGCGGGCTAATCCCACGAAAAAAAGCGGAAATGACTATGGCGTTGGCCAACCTAACTCCTATTCGCGAACGGGAACTACCCATCGCCTTACCGGCAAATGCACCTTCGGTGAGGATTTTCGTCTGCTGCTCGTCGGGCTTAAAAGGCTGGCCGTTGCCGGACATCGAGGGAGTGAGGTAGCTATTGCAAAATTCCTTTTCACTCATTGGGAGGGGCTTTGACTGCGGCCACATCGTCACAATACGGCAAGCCGTACATGCCATAGGGGTTGCGTGAGAAATGGACACGATAGAAAACCGGTTACGGAGTACAGTATTTTCGGATTCGAAAGCCCGCTCGATGACTGAGACGGTAGAACGCTCCAGAAGGTTGATGATCGCCTATGCCATCATGCTTGACGCCTTTGCCCCTGGTCTCAGCGAGCCTGGGATGGAAAACTCTTATGCGCCTGAATGGCGGTGCTGGCTCGTTGCACCTGTAATCGTCGGACTTATGATAGCCGGATATTCCTTTTGTCAGCTGATTGCTTAGCTTTTGGAAGGCCTGGCTAGCAGCGCCCCGAACCTCGTTGCCCCCGGCCCGAAGTGAGACACTTCCTCGACGCAAGCGAAAAGTGAAACCGCGTTACTTAGGGTGCGACGCTGAACACGGTACCGCACCCTGGAATACCATTCCCTCCGCATGGCCCGGTGCCGCCGCTGCTGGTCGTACCGTAAAGCACAGCATTTCCCGGCTTCCCAATGCCGAAAATCAAGCTGCTCAAGGGTGTGCTGCCGTCGCTGCCCCCGGTAAAATCGTGAAGGGTTGACTCGGTCCATGCTCCGCCCTTCGTTGCCGGCGGGCTCAACCGGAATACGGTGCCGTAATACGGCTGGCCGCCATAAGAGGCGGTGCCATAGAGATTGCCTTTTTCGTCTCTAGTCAGGCTGGCAACGGGATTGGCGCCATCACTGTTTCCCTGGAATACGTAGAGAGTTTTTTCCTTCCAGCGACTACCCGCCTTGGGCTCCAATTTGAACAAGCTGCCACAACCGTACACGCACGGTACACCGCCCGACGTCGCGCCATAAAGATTTCCCGCAGCGTCGAAGATTACGCCAGCAACCGGCCATGCGCCATCGCTACCGCCGGTAAAGCTATAAAGAACGGATTCGCTCCATGCGCCCCTGGAGTTCGGCCTCAACTTGAAGACCGTTCCGCAGCCTACTTGTTCGATTCCATTTGAGCAGGCTCCGCTGCCGCCCCACTTTGCAGTGCCGTACAGGTTGCCTCTGCCGTCGAAAATCAGACTTGATTGGGGAGAACCCCCACCATTGGAGTCGAAGTTGTAGACGACGGTCTCCGTCCATGAGCCGCCTTTCGTCCCTGACGGTGACAACTCGTAAGCTACGCCATTGTTAAACTGGCCGCCCAGCGCCGTCGTCCCGTAGAGATTGCCTTTCTTATCAAAGATTAGGCCGGCAGTGGGAAAAGCTCCACCATTGCTTGGTTCATCAAAGCTGTAGAGCAGGGTCTCAGTCCATGCGCCGCCTTTTGTCGCGGGCGGCGATACCTCGAAAACTGTGCCATGAGCAAACTGGCCCCCGCCACTGGTTGTGCCGTAAAGGTTACCCGCATCATCGAACACCAAACCAGAGTAGGGATTTATGCCGTCATAGGACACAGTGCCGAAACTGTAGAGAATGGTCTCGGTCCACCCAGCACCCTTGGTGACCGGTGGAGTCAGCCGGAAGACAGTGCCGCAGCCGGTCACTTGGACATTCGCGCACCCTCCACTTCCGCCAATTGCGCTGGTGCCATATAGATTGCCATCCCGGTCGGCAATCAGACCAGATTGCGGAAGCTCGGCGTCAGGTACACTGCCGAAGCCGTGAATGACTCTTTCGCGCGTACCACTAGCCCCCGCAATGCAAGTCAATACCAGCGCCGGAAGTAACATCGCTAAAAGGAGAGCCTGCCAACGGTTGGCGGTGGGAGAAAAAACTTCGGGCGTCATCAGATTCGCCTCCCCCAGACCTCGAGGCACAGAAGTAGCAAGACGCGCCACTCGGCTCCCGGTTCAGATCTGGCGCGCTAGATTTTACACCCATCTACCCGCAAAATTTATCGAAAAGTTCGTGGGCAGAGTCATAGATTTCCGGCTTTGTCGCGAAACCAACCTGCCATCGGATCCACCCATTCATACCGTCATCGGGGATTTTGAGCGCTATCTTGCAATGCCCCACAAACGCAGCGAAAATTGAATTGGATGACCGTCATCAAAGGTTTCTCGATCAACGTTCTGCTGGTTGTTGCCTCGGTTGCCATGGCTGGGGATTTTTGTTTTGGTCAAACTGTAACGTCCCAGAGGTCTGAGATTAAGTTGACGGGCATTGTCCTCACTGCCGATCATCGCTGCGCTAAAACGCACGTAAAGGAGATGCTCTGTCGAATCTCTGATTGGGCGCTCGCTTCGGGGCGCAAAACGTATCTGCTCTACGGGGACATACCGACCTTGGAGAGATTCGAGCGTAAGCGCGTGAATGTCAGCGGTGTCCTCGAAGAAGAACCAGTTGACGAATACGGAATGAAAAT
>DASYOD010000044.1:0-4630 GCA_036008085.1 Terriglobales bacterium | reverse complement strand
AGGCGGCGGGGCGAGCGGCGGCAGTTCATCGCGATCATGCAGGACCTTACGGCGGGGCATCGCGCGTCGTCGCAGATGCTGGAGTTCCTCAGCGAACTTTATAACGCGTCGAACCGCGAGAATGAATATTGCCTGACGCTGCTGAAATTGTTTGATCTTTACTGCAGCACCGGCGAGTATGCCAAGGCTGCGGAATGCCTGGACCGCTCGGCAGAAGTGGATCCCTATGAAGCGGGGCACTTGAAGCGGCTCGACATGCTGAAGGGCAAAGTGGATGATGCCCGCTTCAAACTGATCGCATCGCGTTTTTCGCCGATGACCAAAGCGGCAGAGGAACCGTCGCATCAGGAAGCGCCGACGCTGGGAGCCGCTACGCTGCAGGACTTGATGCTGCAGGCGGAAATTCTTGTGCAGTACGGCATGCGCAACAAGGCGGTGGAGCGCTTACAACGCATTCAGGAAATGTTTCCGCGCGAAGAAGAACGCAACGAAGACTTGCAGCGGTTGTACCTGGCCGCGGGGATCACGCCGCGCTATGCGGGATCGGCGCCCTTGCCGCCAGCTCCGGCTCCGGTGCCGGGCATCACGCCCGCGGCTGCACCTGCCGCGGCTCCGGTTGCAGATCCTGCGGCGGACGTTCGCAGCTTTACTCGGGTCGCCGAAATCACGCGCAAGCTCTATCACCAGGGAACGGCGAAAGCTGTGCTCACCACTGCGGTGAAAGAAATTGGTGGGCACTGGGAAACCACTCGGTGCGTCGTGGCGATGGCCAAGCCCGGCCTGCCGCCGACCGCGCTGGAAGAATTTTGCGCGGAGGGGCACAAGGCAGCGAGTCTTTCGACGCTGGCAAAACTGATTGTCTGCGTGCAGGAATCGACTCCGGGACCGGAGGCGTTGATCGCTCCGGACGCGGCCAAAGCGCCCCAGTTGCAAACCGCGCAGAAGTGGATCGCCGAACTCGGAGCGGTTTCGCTGCTGGCGATTCCTTTGACCGACGGCGAAGAGCCTGTAGGCGTGCTGATGCTGATGCACTCCAGGCCGCGGGTGTGGCAACCGTCTGATGTCGTCGTGCTGAAGACGGTGGCCGACCAGATGGTGATTGCGCTGAACAACGCCGGGCTGCGGCGGCTGGTGAAAAATCTTTCGGTGACCGATGAAAAATCGGGACTGTTGAAGCGCGCGTCCTACATTGACCTGTTGCTGGCCGAGAGCAAGCGCGCGATTCAAAACTCGGCTCCGCTTTCGCTGCTGCTGTTGCAGTTCGGCCGGAGCGCCGCCATGGTGAAGGAATACGGCGAGGCCGAAATCGAAAGCGTGCTGGGAAAAATTGGCCAGCTGTTTGCGGCGAACATTCGATCGAACGACCTGGCTTTCCGCTACGACACCACCACGATTGCGATCATCCTGGGGGACACGGCCACCAAAGAAGCGACTCTGGCGGTGGAAAAGCTGCGCAAGATTGTTTCTGAGGTGCGATTGCCCGCCAAAAATGGAGCGGAGAAAGGTCACCTCGCGCACTTCTCGGCGGGGCTGGCCGAAGCTGTCGTGAAGCAGGAATACGATCCGGTGGATATCGTCACCGAAGTCATCAACCGCGCGGAACACGCGCTGGCGCAGTCCTTGGCGCAGGGGCCGGGGAAAGTGGTGGCTCTCTCGGCGGCGCTGGCCGCGGGCGCGGTGGCGTAAGACGTCTCCACCACGGAGACGCAGAGTCACGGAGAAAACAAACACATTTTGTTTTCGCGATCGCCGTTCACTTTTTCGCAGTTCCTGCGAATAAGAAATTCGGCGAGAACGCCAGTGCGGCATCCGATGCAAGTTGCGGGACTATAGCGCGATTCGGGATTCTCGCTGGACGCGCCGTAGAGCTTGACCAGCAACGCATAGTCAATGTCCGCGTCGAACGCATCTTCCACCGCGTCCGCGTACATGCGATGCCCGTCAGTCGTAAGTGGATTCGGTTGCTGATCCGCGAAGCAACGTCTTGCATGAACCCTTTGGCTGTATCCGCGCCTCGATCCCCAAGTGTGTACGAGATGATTAGCTTCGTGTCAGCATCCAGAGCGGTCCATGTCCACACGCTGCCAGCTCCGGCCTGAACCTGCTCCAGCGTGAGGTTCTTATCCTTGCCGTATACGAATGCCCAAATTTCGTCGGCCTGAACACGTCGCACGCGGAGATTGCGGACACGGGCATTGTGGTAAGCAGCAGCAGCGCATCCCATGTCCCTGAGCAGTTTTAGGACGGTATGCTTCGCGGTTCCAGTCATCCGGCAGGTCGCGTTAACGGAAGTCCCCTCGACTAAGGCTGCGATCCCCTGAGGCACGTTTATCAGTGGCTAGCCTATTCATGGCGATATTATGCTAAAACAGACTTAGTATGTCAATGGGAATAATATATTTGTTTTCATTGTGTTACTCTGTATACAAATCATATACGGCAGTTATTGTGATAAAGTGATTTAAGTTTAGTACAGCAGATGTGGCATTTACGGCATCTGTAAACTACACTGTTTGTACGTTTCAAGGAGGAAACCAAAATGGCGACCAACACTCTCCCCAATGCTTCGGCCCTGCCAATTTCGGACAAAGACCAGCGAGAAATTCAAGATATTTATGTGAAAATCCGCACATCCGATGCCAAGCTAGTGGGGCCCGACGGAAAGGCTCAGGTTCTACCCCCATCTCTGTATTCGTTTCTATGCACCCTATTGGGTGATTTGAAAGATGGCTATTCCGTCACGATATTGCAGCCGAATGTATCCCTAACAACCGTCGAGGCGGCAAAACTTCTCGGCGTTTCGCGGACACACTTGGTTGGCCTATTGAAAAACAACGAAATACCATTCCACATGGTAGGAACTCATCGCCGAACATTAGCTAGGGACGTTTTTGCGTACAAAGCGAAGCGAGACATTGGTCGCAGAAAGACTCTAGACGACCTCGTCACAGCAGAGCAGCAAGACGGTCTCTACGACAGGACTTTAGATGATCCTGAACCAAAATAATGAGTATGCCGCAGTGCTCGATGCGTGTGTGCTGGCTCCAATGCCACTGTGCGATACGCTGCTGCGGCTTGCCGAAGACCCGGCGTTCTACCGACCTCTCTGGAGCGAAGAAATACTCAGAGAGGTCGGTGACGTCATAGAAAGAAAACTTGGGTATACGCGGGAACAAAGGGATAGAAGATTAGCAGCAATGACTAAAGCGTTTCCTGAAGCTCTGGTACAGATTCCTGCCAAACTGGACAGTTTTTGCTGCCCTGATGAAAAGGACAGACATGTATTAGCGGCTGCCGTGAGGGGACAGGCCAACGCAATCGTAACGCGCAATACAAAACACTTTCCGCAAGACTGCATTGAGGAATACGGACTTCTGTGTCAAACGCCTGATGACTTCCTCATCCATCAATTTTATTTGAATCCGCCGTTGGTCGTTGACAAGATGGATCAGCAAGCTGCTGTGCGGCAAAAAACGCGAGGCGATCTGATCCAGAGCTTACAAAAAGTGACGCCGCAATTTGCAGATTTAGTGAGGAAATATTCTATTTGAGGGGAGAATTATTTCTTACCGATCCCGCGCCCGCCAGCGCGCCTTGGCTGCCTTACTCGCTATTTCTTTCCTTTGTTCCGGAGTCATTGTTTCCAATCTGCGCTTCCCTCCGACTTTGCCACCCTTTCGCCCAAGAGCGGCCATCACACGCGATAATTCAACGGGGGTAGGCTCGTCCGGCCTGGACTGCTGTGCGAGTTGATGAACGATCTCGTAGTCAGGCCATCGCTGACGCTTTGTTCGTCTTGGCATGCCCAAGTATGCCACGCTCCCTTCCCTTTATTGAACAATTAAGCAGTTTACTCATTGGTCGCTTTTCTCACGATCCGGGCAGCGGCTTGGCTGGCATCTTCGTGGAAAGGTGTGAGGATGTTGCATGCAACAAGTACCTGTGGGCTATCCAACAGCACCTGTTTCGAGATATTGAACTCCTGAATAAAAGCATTTCTCACCGCCTACCTGAACGGCGATCACTTTAAAAGCTCCCTTGACTCCTGGGGTCTGAACGAGATCACCTACCTTCGCAACGAATGCTTGTTTTGCCATGCCCACAGTTTCCCACAAGCCAATTCCCGACTCAAGCCCTGTGGATTTCAAACTGCACCGCTACCAAATCGCTCTACAATTCGCCAACCACCTTCAGCCGCTGCTAAACTAACCAGTTTGGCTGCTCGATTTCTGTTCGAGATCTGCGAGGTTGAGCGGGTGAGGAATTGTGGAGCCCCGGACGCCTCGTCCGGGGGATCGAGCTACGAATCTCACCATGGGCAGGTGCTGCTGGCAGGGCGGACGAGGGCGTCCGCCCCTCCACGAGAGTTCCGTCGCAATCGACGTCAGGAAAATCAATGTTGAAGCCGGGAGACATCGCCATTGTCAGTGGGGCGCGCACGCCCTTTGGCCGCTATTGCGGCAAGTTGAAAGATTTCACCGCGCAGGAGTTGGGCGCGATTGCAGCCCAAGGAGCGATTGAGCGCTCGGGGATCAACGTGAAGGAATTCGACCACGCGGTTTTCGGCAACGCGCAGCAGACTTCCGGCGACGCGCTGTATGGCGCGCGGCACGTGGGGTTGCGGGCAGGA
>DASYOD010000043.1:0-41969 GCA_036008085.1 Terriglobales bacterium | reverse complement strand
CGTGGCAGAACATATCGGGGGCTTGCACGCCGACATCTGCGTAATGACCGGCGATTACCGTTTCGAACTGGTGGGGCCGTGCCCGGAAGTTTATCCGCGGCTGCGCACAATTCTGTCCAGTGTGCATGCTGACCACGGCGTTGTTGCGGTGATGGGAAATCACGACGAATCCGACATGGCCGGGGAAATCGAAAAACTGGGCGTGCGCATGCTGATCAACGAAGCTGTAGAGATCAGGAGAGCAGGAACCAGCCTCTGGGTAGTCGGCGTGGATGATCCGCACTGCTATGGCTTTGACGATTTAGACGGCGCTCTAGAAGGCGTTCCGAACAATGCGTTCAAGGTTCTACTTGCCCATTCGCCCGAAATATTTGAAGAGGCTGCGACGGCAGGTATTCATCTTTGTCTTTGCGGCCATATTCACGCCGGGCAGATTCGTTTGCCATGGATCGGGAGCATTCTCAGCAATGCCGATTGCCCGAAAATTTATACCGAAGGAATTTGGCAATACGCCGGCATGACTGGCTACACCAGCGCCGGCGTTGGTTGCTCGCTCTTGCCGGTGCGCTACAACTGCCCTCCGGAAATTACGATGATAGAGTTAATGAGGAAGTAATCCGTTCGATCGCAGTTCTCGAACCGATCAGATTTCTCAATAACTCAAGAGACGCGGAGTATTGTCGTTTGGCGCCGATCATCAACGCACAGAGTATCTCAAAAGCTTTCGGGTCGACCCAGCTCTTTCGAGACGTTTCTTTTACAGTTTCTGAAGGCGATCGAATCGGACTCATCGGTCCCAATGGTTCGGGCAAATCTACCCTTCTTCGAATTCTGGCGAGCGACGAAAGTACTGACGGCGGTAACATTGCGATTCGCAAACGCGTTCGCCTAGCCTGGGTCCTGCAGGAATCTAGATTTGCATCGGGAGAGACGGTCCGTTCAGTGGTCGATAAAGCTCTTGATCGCTCGAATGTATCCGGGACCGAGCGCGGCACCCGCTTCGCAGAAACCCTTGGCCGTGCCGGCTTCGACGACCTCGAACAACCTGCGACTGCGTTGTCAGGCGGCTGGCAAAAGCGTTTGGCAATTGTTGAAGCGCTGGTGCAGAATCCCGATATTCTTTTGCTCGACGAACCCACCAATCATCTCGATCTCGCTGGGATCGAGTGGCTCGAGGCACTTCTGCAGAGCGCTACATTCGCGTGCGTTGTGGTCAGTCACGATCGTTATTTTCTCGAGAACGTCGCCACTGAGATGGCCGAGTTAAATCGGACTTATCCGGATGGATTGCTGCGTGTGCGCGGGAACTACAGCACCTTTCTCGAAAAGAAAGAAGAATTTCTCCATTCGCAGGCAAAGCGGCAGGAAGCGCTGGAAAATCTAGTACACAATGAAATCGCATGGCTGCGTCGCGGAGCCAAAGCGCGAACGCGCAAGTCTAAAGCTCGCATCGACAAAGCCGGAGAGTTGATGAATGAACTGGCGGATCTTAACGTCAGAACCCGCACCGCAACTGCCGACATCGATTTCTCTGCGACCGACCGAAAAACCAAGCGACTGATTGAACTCGAAGAACTCGGTTATGAAATTGGCGACCGTAGTCTTTTTGATGGACTCAACTTCGTGATCATGGCTGGGATGCGGGTCGGCCTGGTTGGCCCCAACGGCAGCGGTAAGACCACGCTCCTCCGTTTATTGCGCGGAGAATTATCCGCGACTGCTGGAGAAATTCGCCGCGCCGACTGGTTGCGAATCGTATATTTCGATCAAACTCGCCAACTTGATCCGGACATCACTTTGCGACGCGCACTCGCGCCAGACGGCGATTCGGTAATCTATCAGGACCGCGTAATTCACGTCGCATCGTGGGCAGCCCGATTTCTGTTCACCGGAGAGCAACTCAATCAACCGATTGGACGGCTCTCGGGAGGCGAACGAGCACGCGTATTGATTGCGCAATTGATGCTTCAGCCCGCCGACGTGCTTCTTCTGGACGAACCCACCAACGATCTCGATATTCCAACGCTCGATATTCTGGAAGAAAGTCTGCTCGAATATCGCGGCGCATTGGTGCTGGTCACGCATGATCGTTATATGCTCGATCGGGTTTCAACTATTGTGCTTGGACTCGATGGCCAGGGCGGGGCTGCTAGTTTCGCAGATTATTCGCAATGGGAGGCTTGGCAGGCGGAACGAAAACAGCCCGCTAAGCCAGTTTCTTCAGGCGGTAATCAACCCCGCCGCGCTACAACTCATGCTGAGCCCTCAGCGGCCAAGAAAAAACTCTCGTATTTGGAAGCCCGTGAATACGCAACCATCGAGCAACGTGTTGCCGAAGCCGAGCAGGTGCTGCAGGAGAAGCGCGCCCAGCTTGAAGATCCAGCGATTGCGAGCGATGGACCCCGCCTTCTCGTGGCTCACGCGGAAATGGACGAAGCGCAGAAAATTGCGGATGACCTTTATTCACGATGGGCTGAGCTCGAACAAAAAAAAGGATGAGTCTTCCGACCGATTGCTCAGAATTTACCCTATGCGCGCGAAGTCGATGTACCCACGCTGAACGTCAGTGCGAATCAGCTTCACCCGTAGCCTGTCGCCAACGTCCAACCCTTGTTGCCCTTGCGCCAGCAATCCCTCGACACGCGGCTGCAGCACGCGGACAAACGTTCCTTTTGGAGTTGCGCCGGTCACGAGCGCGTCAAATGTCTGCCCGATTTTGCGGCTCATCGCAACCGCCGCCAGGCGTTTCGACATTTCTCGCTCAACTTTCCGGGCAGCATCTTCTTTCGCGGTGCAGTTGCTGGCAATGGCGGCCAGTTCGTCGTCGGAATAAGGAGCAGGCTGCTGGGCAAGCATGGCCTTGATGAGCCTCTGGGTAACGACATCTGGAAACCGTCGGTTCGGTGCGGTTGAGTGCGTGTAATCCTGCACCGCGAGGCCGAAATGTCCTTGCACTGGATCTCCGGGACGTTCCAAAACATACTCGCCCGGGCCAATCAGCTTGATCACCGCCAAAGAAACATCAGCAAAGTGATCGGGATCGGCCGCCTTGCGCGCGACAAGAAAATCATTGAGGGCTTTGGAGTCGGGATCGGGCGGAAGCTTGCCGCCGTGTTGCGCAGCGAGCTGAACGATGCGATCCCAGCGCTCGGGCGTTTTCACTATGCGCCGAATCGACGATACTTTCTCCAGCATGCGCGCAACGACTCCATTGGCTGCAATCATGAAATCTTCGATCAAGTCCGTCGCTGGATTTTTTTCTTCGCTTACAACATCCACCACCTGTTGATCCAGTAGGACTGGACGAATCTCCGTGGTTTCAATGTTGAGCGCGCCATTCCGGTAGCGCTGATTCTTCAGAGCCTGCGCCGTTTCACTTTGCAACTTGAGTTGCGCTTGCAAGTCAGTGGAAGCCGCTACCTTCGCAGGAGCCGTCGCGGTTCCTTCAAGCCAAGATCCGACGGCGTTGTACGCCAACTGTGCCTTGTTGCGAACGACGGCGCGATAAACGTCACTCGACGTGACGCAGCCTGCGGCGTCCACGGCGTACTCGATGACGATACTCAGCTTATCTGCGTTTTCAAGGAGTGACGTCGCGCCCGTGGAGAGTTCCTCGGGCAACATGGGGAAGATGCGAACGCCGGCGTAAACTGACGTCGTTTCTTTGGCCGCGTAATCATCAATCCCGGAATGCTTGGGCACGAACGCATCGACGTCTGCGATTCCAACCAATACTTTAATATTTCCATTGGGCAGCCGTTCAGCGACTTCGATTTGATCGAGGTCGCGAGACGTATCGTTATCAATCGAAGACCACAGCAGATTCCGCAGGTCGCGAATATCGGCCCCAGGAGTGACTTGTGGCGCGTGCGCTTTCAGTTGAGCTAGTTGCGGCGCGATTTCTGGAGGGAAATCGGGCTCGAATCCGTGGTCCAACATGATTTGTTTGGCGATTGCCTGAAGATCGAAATGAGCAGATTGAACGTCTTTCATGAACTCCTCAAAGTATGGAAGAAAAGGCTAACACGTGACCTTTGATTGCAGCGGTTTTGCGGCAAATCAAGGATTTGAGGGTGCATCGTGATATCCTAATTACAGCAGCTGCGTTCCCGCCTTTGGGCAAATTTTCCGCAGTTTCCTTGAGAAATCATGATTTCAGTTAGCAACGTTTCCATGCGCTACGGCGCCAAAGTTCTGTTCGAGGATGTCTCAACTGCCTTCACACCGGGCAAGCGCTACGGTCTGACCGGTCCAAATGGCGCCGGCAAGACTACTTTTATGCGGCTTCTTACTGGCGATCTCGATCCCCAGAAAGGAATAGTCGTCCGACCGAAGAAATTCGGCGTGTTAAGCCAGGACCAATTTGCTTTCGACTCTTATCGCGTGATCGATACCGTGATGATGGGCAACAAGCGTCTGTGGGCGGCGATGGAGGAACGTGACCGAATCCATGCGAAGGCCGAACTTACTGACGAAGATGGAATGAAGCTGGGTGAGTTGGAAGGCATCGTCGGTGAAGAAGACGGTTACACTGCCGAGACTGACGCTGCGATTTTGCTGCAAGGTCTCGATATTCCTGATGAATTGCACGAACGAAAAATGGGTGAGCTTCAGGGCGGGCAAAAAGTTCGCGTCCTGCTTGCACAAGCCTTGTTCGGTCATCCACTCGCTCTGCTGCTCGACGAACCTACGAACCACCTAGACCTCGACTCAATCCACTGGCTGCAGGGTTTTCTTAATAACTATGACGGCGTGCTGATCGTGATTTCCCACGATCGCCATTTTCTCAATAGCATTTGCACTCACATTGCCGACATCGATTATCAAACCATCATCACTTACACCGGCACCTACGACGACATGGTCGTGACGAAAACGCAAATCCGATCGCAGATCGAAGGGCAAAATGCACAACGTGAGAAGAAAATCGCACAGCTCAATGAATTCATCGCGCGATTTTCTGCCGGGACCCGCTCCAGCCAGGTGCAGTCGCGGCGCAAAGAAGTCGAGCGCCTGCAGGTCACGGAACTTGCCAAGTCGAACATCCAGCGTCCGTTTTTGAAATTTGAACAGAAGCGTCCTTCGGGAAAACATATTCTTGAGCTGGAAGGTGTTACGAAGTCATATGGCGAAGCTGAAATCATAGGAAACTTTACCGCCAGCGTAATGCGAGGAGAGAAAATCGCTTTGATGGGCCGGAACGGCGCGGGCAAAACCACTTTGCTGAATGCGCTGCTGGCCAATTCTCCTACGACTCCGGACGCCGAATTACGCAAGACCAGCGGCTACGATGGAGCGTTCCTCACCAGCGGAAAGGTAATTTGGGGACACGAGGCTAATGTTGGATACTTCGCCCAGGATCACCGCGCCCTGATCGAGGGCGGCATGACGGTATTCGAATGGCTGCATCAGTGGGATCCATCTGCTGCTCATGAAGAGATCCGCGGCCTGCTAGGTCAAATGCTCTTTCCACGCGAAGACGCTCTTAAGAAAACCGACGTTCTTTCCGGAGGCGAGGCGGCGCGATTGCTTTTTTGCAAACTCATGCTGCAAAAACCTAATGTCCTAGTATTCGACGAACCGACCAACCACCTGGATCTGGAATCGATCAACGCGCTGAACATCGCGCTGCAGCGTTATCAGGGTACGGTGCTCTTAGTGACGCACGATCATGATCTGATCGACGAAGTCGCTACCAGGATTTGGCACTTCGAATCGGATCACAAGCTCACGGATTTCAAGGGAGCGTACGAGGAGTATCAGAGCGTCTTGGCATGAGTTATTTCTCGCGCCTCACGAGTGTGACGCCTGCGTCTACATTGCACGCCCGGCGCAGGCACCCGAAGCCCACGCCCATTGAAAATTGAAGCCTCCCAGATGGCCGGTCACATCAACCACTTCGCCGATAAAAAATAGGCCGGGCACTTTGCGGCACTCCAGAGTTTTCGCTGACAATTCATCGGTGTCGACGCCGCCCGCGGTCACTTCCGCTTTAGCGAAACCTTCGGTGCCGGCTGGAATCACCGTCCAATTGTGCAAGGCACGTTCGAATTCTGTGAGCGTAGAGTTCGTCCACGCAGAAGGCGGATGCAGTTCCAGCCAGCGGTTAGCAAAACGATTCGGCAGAAAGGTTTGCAGAGCCGCTTTCATGGCCGTCATATTTCTTTGCGTCCCGGACGCTCGAAGCGGAGCGGTCACAAATACGCCAGGAGCCAGATCAATAACCACTGCCTGACTCGGTTTCCAATAAGAGGAAATCTGAAGAATGGCGGGCCCACTTAATCCTCGATGCGTGATCAGCATCTTTTCTCGGAATTGTTGCCGCCCGCAAGAAACCGCGACGTCGGCCGAGACGCCGGCTAAATCGCAATAGCGACTTCGATCTTCTTCGTTGAACACGAATGGAACCAAGGCAGGCCGAGGTTCACGAATGTTCAGTCCGAATTGCCGCGCCACCTCATAGCCAAAGCTCGTCGCACCCATCTTCGGAATCGAAAGACCCCCACTGGCGATGACCAGAATTGGAGCGCGAAATTCGGTTTCTTCAGTGCGCACGATAAAATCGCCCGCCTTCCGGATTTCTTGACTTGACGTATTCACGAAAATAAGAACTCCGGCATCGTGGCATTCGCGCTCGAGCATCGCGACAACGTCACGCGCAGAGCCGTCGCAAAAAAGCTGGCCGAGAGTTTTTTCGTGATAAGGAATCCTGTGCTTTTCTACCAGCGATACAAAGTCCGACGGCGTGTAGCGAGCAAGCGCTGACTTCGCGAAATGTGGATTCGCCGAAATGAAGTTTTCCGGACGACAATGAATGTTGGTGAAGTTGCAGCGTCCGCCTCCGGAGATGAGGATTTTCTTCCCCACGCGTTCGGCTCGTTCGATTACGGCTACGCGGCGTCCGCGTTTGCCAGCTTCCAGCGCGCACATTAAGCCTGCGGCGCCGCCGCCGATCACCAACGCGTCAAATTGCTGGGTTATCAAAGTGCTTTCAGCACGGAACCGCCCGTTGGGATTTCGTTGAAGGATGTTACTCGGGTCCAAGAATCAAGATGTTAAACAGTACGCCACAATCGTCTGACCCTGTGTGCCGGTGGCTTTTTCGACTTCCTGTACCAAATTGGATTCTAAATCGTCGGCGTCGGGAGTGATCTCGCAAGCGGCAATTTGCTCGTCGCTAGCACCCTGGAAGCAAAGTTCGCACGCACCCAGCCCATCTTCTGAGCGCAGCGGTGGACCGAAAACACGGCAAGTCATGGGACGCGATTCGTAGAGTTCACAAAGCCCGGTAACTGGATCTAGTGCAGGGCAAGGTTCATCGTTAGCGAAGTTGGCAAAGCGGCGCACTGCCTCGTCAGTTTCGTGCAGCAAGCCGGTGATCGGATCGCCAGGAAAATCTCTTGCGAGCCGGGAAACCGCATCCTGGGCGCGTTCTCGCACTCGAGCTGCCCGCTCCGGCGCAAGCTTTTCCAACTTTTTGAGTCCTTCCCGCAGGCGTACAGCGTCGAGCGCATTTACGGGAAACACTCCGATACAACATTGCGTGCACCCGGGATGACAGACCAGCCACTCGCCGCTTCTGTGCGCTGCATCCGCGAAGGCGGAATCAACGATCTGAACTAGCTCGCGATCTCGACGTAGAAAATCAGAACGCATGCCCAAAGGATACAGCAGTCGCGTGACTTTCTTCTCATGGACTGAAGGCTCCAGAACTGCCTAAGCGCGAATCCAACCTCCTTCCATCCAGAATGTGGGAGTTCAACTGTTTCTTGAGGCTTTGCCCGCAACTTTTTCCAAATTCGAAACGCGCAGTTCGGTGTATGATCGGTCGGTGGTCGTGCAGTTCGAACACTCGCGGCCCGTTGTTCATCCCCTTGCGAGAGGTCCATCCGCCAATGGCAGCGGAAGAGAGCTCTGGTACGCATCAGCAACTCAACCTTGATCATTTTTCCTTCGAAAAATTGTTGGCTGCCGCATGGGTACTCCAATGCGTGCAGGATCAAATGCACGCACCCAACGGTAGGCGATTGGAAAGTTTGGAGTCTGTCGGCAAAGTTAATAAATCTGCAAACGCTACGAATCCAGATCTGCAATCTATATTGCAATTATCGGTGGCCGCGACTCAGGCCGACAGGCGACACGAGGCGCCGACCGCTCAGCCTGTGAACCATAGAGCCCTCGTCGCCCCTCCCGATGTTGAGCAACCGGCTGGCAACGAGCGAGCATACGAAGCCGCATTCGATAGTCGAAATGCATTCAGCCGCGTGCGCCGGTTTTTCGGCGGTCATCTCCCTACTGTACGTGTCAATCTGACGCTCCACGGTCTCCGTGCTGTGGGCGTCGCAACTCCGGTTTGGCTGCTGTCGCTAGTCGCTGCGTTGCTGTTTGTGGAGGCGTGGCATCGTGAGTCGACGCACAGTGCACAAGCCTCGCTCTCAATGCCTCAGACCCTGGCAGCGGCGGTTACTGACATTTCGCCGCCAGCCGCTGCAGTAGGTTCAACCAAAATGGCTTTAACAACAAAAAAGCCGGGCATAATTAAAAAGATCGAAAAAACCGACAAGCCGGTACGAATCTCCAAGTATTCTTCGCCGCTGGCAGTCAGTCATAAACAGATAACCGACCCGGCAGCCTTTTTCGCCGTTCAGCAATTGAGCCGCTATGAGATTGAGACCTTGGAACGGCAGGCCAAGTACGGAGACGACTCCGCGGCGTTTGCTTTAGGCATGGCCTACGAGGTCGGACGCTTTGTTCCTCAAAATTGCAGCGAGGCCGCACGGTGGGTTACAAGCGCGGCCAAAGAAGGGAATGCCGCAGCCCAGTACAACCTCGGGCTGCGCTATCGGGATGGCGATGGAGTGCCTGCCAATCCAGCTTTGTCGGCCAACTGGCTGCGGAAGGCTGCTGCGCACAAAAAGAAACACTCCAGTCTGGCTTCGAAACTATTCGCGTCGCGTTGAACTCGCAGGCGCCGGATTCAGTTCTGCATCTGCACTTGCAACACCTCGCCCGGCATGCGAGACATCCTGGGCTTTGGTGTGGATTCAACGCGATGTCGCGAAGCGGCAGGACTTCGATGTGAATCCTTTTCGCTGCGATCGCCAGTCGAGCTCATTCTCTCCATCCGGATTCCAAGCGTCCGCTCCAGTTGGTGCAATTCAGTGCGCTGTTCTCGTCCGAACAGCGTAGAAGCCACGCCGCGCTCTCCTGCTCGCCCGGTGCGCCCGACCCGGTGGATGAAGTTTTCTGCTACCTCAGGCAAATCGTAGTTGATTACGTGAGCGATGTCGTGCACATGGATGCCGCGTGAAGCCAAATCGGTTGCGACCAGGATGCGATAACGCCCCTGCTGAAATCCGGATAGCGCCGCAGTCCGCTGAGACTGCGAGCGGTCGCCGTGAATCATGGCAGCGGAGAAGCCTTCGCGATTCAGATTCTTGGCCAATCTTTCGGTGCCTCGTTTGGTGCGAGCGAATACCAGGCAACGGCCGGTTTCTTTCGCCAGCAAGCGGTGCAACACTTCCTGTTTGCTATTGGCGTCGACTTCGAAGGCTTGCACGCGAACATTTTCTGAAGGTTTCAGCGTAGACCCGAATGCAACTCGGACTGGGTTTTTCATGTAGTCATTTACGAGGTGGACGACCGAGGCTTCGAGAGTCGCCGAGAAACACATCGTCTGACGATCCGTGGGGAGAACGGCCGCAATCCTGCGGATTGCGGGGAGAAATCCCATGTCCAGCATGCGGTCGGCTTCATCCAGCACCAGCACCTGGAGAGTGCGAAAATTGACCAGCTTGCGGTCGAGGAAATCTTCTAACCGGCCGGGAGTAGCGACAATCAATCGCGCTCCGTTGCGAATGTCGCGCAGTTGCTGCCCTTCGGACAAGCCGCCCACGACCAGAGCCGCGGGCGAAAGCTGCTTGCCGCGCAACACATCAAATTGTTCTGCGACTTGCATTGCCAGTTCACGAGTTGGAACCAACACCAGCGCAGCGATACCTGCAGCATTCCGCTGCAGCAGTTGTTCCATGATTGGAATCAGGAAGGCGAGGGTTTTGCCGGTACCAGTTTGGGCGGTAGCCAGCACATCCTTGCCCGCAAGCGCCTGCGGAATGGCAGCGGCTTGGACTGGGGTCGGTATGGAAAATCCGGCAAACGATAAACGACCTTGGACGTACGGGGAAATCGGTAATTCTGAAAAGTTCTGCATTTTGCTTTCTTTGGCAAACAGACGCTTTCTCACACGAATTCCGTGCGAACATGACAGCCTGCGTTGCCAGTCTTAGTTTGATTACGCTGAAGACTTACGGAGGGGAAACTGAAGGCGGGAGTTCTCAGATCAAATACTGCACCAGAGCAATCGCACCATACAACCGCGGTATTAAGCGTGACTACAGTATAGCATAAGCCAATAAGGATCTGCGGCCGTAAGTCTGAAAGCTAAGGTTACCTAAGTTCCGCTGGGAACCGCCACTTCGGCCACTACGGTCAACATTTTTGGTTAAAATAAAATCTATTCTACGATGCCGGCGCGTACGCGCACCGGACGCACCGGCATCGTCATCGCAGCCATTTTTCCGGCTAGCGAACTGTTAGCAACTTCTTTGAAAACCCAGTTCGCGCCGTCAACCACGCCGTCGCACGAAAAGGGCCGAAGTTGCTGATCCTTAATACTGCAAAGTCTCTCTAACTACGAAAAAGCTCTAACAAGCGCGGGATGCGCTTCGCTGGCCCGCGAATCCTCGCGCACTTGCTGTAAATGAGCCCGCATCGCCGCACGAGCTTTTTCAGGATTGTGCTCCTCAACGGATTGCAGGATGCGCTTGTGATGGAACTGGCCGCGGCTGGGCCCACCTTCCACCTGAAAAATCCGGATGCGCTGTTCCCGCAGTAAAGCCACAATGGAATCAAGCAGCGACAGGATTAAAGGATTGTCGGCCGCCTCGGCTAAAGCTAAGTGGAAGTCCAGGTCGGCCTCAATGTAAGCCTCCGGATCCTCTTGCGCACGGTCCATCAGCGCAACTGCTTCCCGCATCAGGATCAGGTGTGATTCCTGAACTCGCGTCGCCGCCAAGGCTGCGATCTCCGGCTCAAGAATTCCCCGCATTTCCGCCAGATGGTTGGACCCACTGGGTTGGCCAATTTTGACCATCAATCCGAGCGACTGTCGAATTGCTTGCGAAGTTCCATCGGTTATAAAAGTTCCACGACCTGAGTAGGCCTCGACAAGTCCCTTTTCACGCAGCGCCTTTACCGCTTCACGCACGGCCGTGCGGCTTACTCCAAAGCGTAATGCGAGATCGCGTTCAGCGGGCAATTGATCCCCGGGCTTGAGCACGCCCTTGAGCACTGATTCCTCGATCTGCTGAACAATCTGCTCGTACAGTCGTGATGTGCGAATTGTTTTATACACAGCGATTTAATGCGGCCATCGTGCCGGGTCCAACGGGGACCATTTCAATTTTCAGGTTCTTGGATCCACACCGTTTTGATGTTGGTAAACTCGCGAATCCCGTAAGGCCCGAGTTCCCGGCCATGCCCAGAGTGCTTCACGCCACCAAATGGTAGACGGGTATCGGACGCAACCATGCGATTGATGAACACCATCCCAGCTTCAATTTCATTGATGAAGCGTTCGCGTTCGTGCTTATCGTTCGTCCAGGCGCTGGCTCCCAACCCGAAGCGGCTATCGTTGGCGATAGAAATTGCCTCATCCACATTCTTGGCGTGAAATACCGACGCTACAGGTCCAAACAATTCGTCGCGATAGGCGGGCGAGTCTTTCGGAATGTTGGTGAGGACCGTAGGAGCGTAATAGTTGCCGGCGCCATTCCCCGGCTTGCCTCCGGTGAGAACTCGAGCCCCGGCGGCGATGGTTTTTTGCACATCCGCGTGCAAACTTGCCACTCCCTCAGGCGTCGCCAACGGTCCCAACTCTGTGCTCTCGTCGAACGGGTCGCCGACTTTCAGCGATTCCATCTTGCTGACAAACTTCCGTTCAAATTCTCCGGCGATGGATTCGGCAACAATAAACCGTTTCGCCGCGATGCAGGACTGGCCATTATTGACGATGCGTGCCTTCACGGCGGTCGCGATAGCCTCATCGATATTGGCGCTGGGCATGACGATAAAAGGATCGCTACCACCCAGTTCCAAAACCACCTTCTTGATTCTTTTGGCCGCCCCAGTCCCAACCTGTACTCCAGCTTCCTCGCTGCCTGTAAGGGTGGCTGCGGCAACCCGGGGATCGTTGAGAATTCCATCCACTTTCTGCGAGCCGATCAGCAGCGTCTGAAATGCCCCCTCAGGAAAACCGGCACGGTGAAACAGATCCTCAATTTCGAGCGCGCATTGCGGCACATTTGAGGCGTGCTTGAGCAGGCCAACGTTTGCCGCCATCAATGCCGGCGCCGCAAAGCGCAAGACCTGCCAGAAGGGAAAATTCCACGGCATTACCGCCAGAATCGGCCCCAGCGGTTGGTAATGGATGTAACTGCGGCTTGCCGCCGTTTGGATCACCTCGTCGGCCAGAAAGCGCTCGGCGTTTTCAGCATAGTAGCGGCAGGCTGAGATACATTTGACGGCCTCTTCTACCGCTGCCCGAAACGGCTTACCCATTTCGGTGGTCATGGTGTGCGCGAACTTTTCCTTATCCTTTTCCAGGATTTCCGCGGCTTTTACCATCATTCGCGCCCGCTCGGCAAAGCTGGTTCGCCGGTACTTGGAAAAAGCCTCAGCCGCCCGTTTCAGCTTTCCTTCGATCTGGGCGTCGGTCAGCGGTTCGAATGACTTAATGAGCTGCCCTGAAGCCGGGTTAATGCTGGCAATCGCCATAAACGTTTCGCAGGTACCCCAAAAACCATTTTTGGTCCGACCACTATACCACATGCGAGTTTAATTGATTTCGAAAAGATCGGCGAGACAGACATGCAGATACTGCGCATAAGGGAAAGCGCGCCTGTTGAGCGCCGGAAGGATCTGCCTCTATGCCCCGGAGACGGCGGCGCGACGAGGGCAGGTCAGCGCCGCCTTGCCAACTCGCTCGCGCCATTCGCCGGGGCTGGCTGATTGATTATCAGCCAGTACAATCCGATGGTCTTGACGGTCTCGCGGAACTGGTCGAAGTCGACCGGTTTCTGGATATAGCTGTTGGCTCCCAGATTGTAACCGCTGACCAAATCACGCTCTTCCTTTGACGAAGTCATAATAACGATTGGGATGGTCTTAGTTCGCGAATCACTCTTGATTTGCTTGAGTACTTCCATGCCATCCACTTTGGGCAGTTTCAAGTCTAAGAGCACCAACTTCGGCGGATGATCAAACGATCGTTGTGCAAACGGTCCACGACAGAAGAGGAAGTCCAGCGCTTCTTCGCCGTCGCGGGCAACGAAGATGTGGTTTGCCAGCTTCTCGCGCCGCAGCGCGTGCAGGGCAAGATCAATGTCGTCCTGATTGTCTTCGACCAAGAGTATGTCGAGTTCGTCCGAGTTCATAAGCGGCCTCCAGCCGTGGCTTCACTGCTTTTCGATCCAGCTTGTTTCCCAACGCCAAGAGTGAAATAGAAAGCTGCACCCTTGTCCAATTCCCCCTCCGCCCACACTCGTCCGCCATGTTTCTGAACAATCCGTTGCACGGTTGCCAAACCGATGCCGGTGCCCTCGAAATCCTCGGCGCGATGCAGGCGCTGGAAGACTCCGAACAATTTGTCGACATACTTCATGTTGAAGCCGACGCCGTTGTCCCGGACCACGAACACGAGCTGCCCATCGTCCTCCTTGCAACCGACTTCGATGAATGTCCGTGCATCCGCGGGCGTCCCCGCCATGCCGCCGTGGGAACGAGTAAACTTGAGCGCATTGGCCAATAGATTCTGAAACACCTGCTTAACTAAAACCGGGTCGCAGTCAACCACGGGAAGATCGGCGACAACCCATTCGACCTGCCGCCCTTCGTTCTCCGGCTGCAGAATCGCTATCACCTCCGCCACCATCGAGTTCAACTTGGTGGGCTGCCGATTGACTGCCTGCCGTCCAACCCGTGCCAGATTCAACAATTCATCTACCAGCAACCCCATCTTTTGTGTTCCCGACTGGATGCGATCGAGGTAGTGCTGTGCGGTCGGATCAAGGGAAGCGCCGAATTCCTCCACCAGCATCTTGGAAAAGCCACCAATGTGCCTCAACGGCGCGCGCAGATCGTGGGACACCGAGTAACTGAAAGCTTCCAGCTCTTTGTTGGCCGCTTCCAACTGCGCCGTCCGTTCCACGACTCTCAGTTCGAGTTCATCATTGAGCTTCCTAATCTTCTGTTCATCTTTTTTTCTCTGCGTGATGTCACGGAACGCGATTACTGCGCCGCGCGCCACGTTGTCTTTGTTCTTGAGTGGACTGGCGCTGGAATCGATCCAAACCCCCTCGCTGAGTTCTGTATTGCGCAAAAACATCTCGGCGGAGCACACCTCGCCGTGAATGGCGCGCAACAAGGGATTTTGTTCTGGAGGGAAAGGTGTCACCGTGTCGGGCAAGAAAACTCCGTAATGTTTATTCCATTCCCCGCTGGGCACGTTGGCCGCACCCAAACCAACGATTCTGTCCGCCGCCGGGTTCCAGATGATGAACTTTCCGTTCTCATCGGCGACTACCAACCCCTCGGACATACTGTCGAGCACCGATTGCAACATCAGGGTCTGGCTCTGCAACGCCTGCTGCGAGGTACTTAATTTTTCCGCGTACCGCGACAATTCCAGCGCCTGCGCAGCTAGAACTTCGGTCGCCCGCTTTCGCTCCGTAATGTCCGCTCGGATGGCAACGTACTGCCGCGGCTTTCCGTCGGCTGCGACGAACGGGACAATGGTTGTGTCGACCCAATAAAACGAACCATCCTTGGCGCGATTCTTAATCTCCCCGTGCCAGACTTTCCCATTGGCGATGGCGTGGTACATCTCCTGGAAAAATGTTCTTGGATGATGGCCGGAGTTGAGGATGCGGTGGTTCTGGCCAATCAACTCATTCTTGGAATATTGGCTGATGGCGCAGAACTTCTCGTTGACGTAGGCAATCGTGCCCTGAACGTCGGTGATGGCCACGATCGCGTGCTGATCCAAAGCGAACTTCTGTTCGGCCAACTGTTGCAGCGCGGCTTCGCTCGTGGCCAGGCTTTTCCGCACGGTTTCTTCCGCTCGCTTGCGTTCTGTGATATCCGCACGAATGGCGACATACTGCCGCGGCTTTCCGTCGGCTGCGACGAACGGGACAATGGTTGTGTCGACCCAATAAAACGAACCATCCTTGGCGCGATTCTTAATCTCCCCGTGCCAGACTTTCCCATCGGCGATGACGTGGTACATCTCCTGGAAAAATGTTCTTGGATGATGGCCGGAGTTGAGGATGCGGTGGTTCTGGCCAATCAACTCATTCTTGGAATATTGGCTGATGGTGCAGAACTTCTCGTTGACGTAAGTGATGGTGCCCTGCACGTCGGTCACTGCCACGATGGCGTGTTGGTCCAGCGCGAATTTTTGATCGGCCAACTCCTTGAGCGCAGCCTTGCTGGCAGCGAGGCTTGCCTGCAGAGCGGCTTCGGCGCGTTTGTGCTCGGTCATGTCGCGCGCGATCTTTGACGCTCCAACGACTGCGCCCAGGCTGTTCTTGATCGGCGAAATCGTCGCGGAAATGTCGATCTTCCTCCCATCCTTACGGACCCGAACGGTTTCGAAATGATCTACGGCCTCACCCCGCGCGATTCTCGCCAGAATGTCGGTCTCTTCGTTTGCCCGCTCCGGCGGCAAAAGCATCCGCATCGATTTACCAACGGCCTCAGCCGACGAGTAGCCGAACAACTTTACGGCGCCCGGATTCCATGAGGTAATCGTGCCGTCCAGAGTCTTGCCGATGATGGCGTCATCGGAAGACTCGACCACCGCCGCCAATCGGCCCCGTATTTCCTCCTCTCGCTTGCGCTCGGTGATATCCGTTCGGATTGCCACGTACTGGCGCGGCTTGAAATGCTCACCCATGAAAGGAACGATGGTGGTGTCGACCCAGTAGAGCGAGCCATCCTTCGCCCGGTTCCGAATCTCTCCGTTCCACACCTTGCCGTTGGCAATCGCGTGATACATTCCCTGGAAGAACGCTTTCGAGTGATGGCCGGAGTTGAGAATGCGATGATTCTGGCCGATCAGTTCCTGCTGCGAATATTGGCTGATAGCACAGAACTTTTCGTTGACGTGAGTGATCGTGCCCTGAACGTCGGTCACGGCCACGATAGCGTGCTGATCGAGAGCGAATTTTTGATCGGCCAGCTCCCGTAGCGCACTCTCGTTTGCCATCTCTGCCTGCTTGCGCTCGGCAATCTCGGACTGCAGCGCCACGGTTCGTTGTTCCACCCGCTGTTCGAGCTCGGCGTTCAAAGTATTGATTTGCGTCCGCGCCCGCGCGCTGACCTCAATTTCCCTATTGACTGCGAACCGCGCCAGCGACCACAAGCCTACCGCAAGAAAAGCGCCTGCCAGGGCGATGATCCGCGCCAGCCGCTGTCCCGCCCCAGCCCTCTGGGTGCGCTGACCCAATAACCGTGTTTCTTCGGCGTACATGTCTCGAGTGGTTGCGCGCACCACTTCGAGGAGACGCTCGGTTTCCAGTGGATCGTCACCGCCGGGATAGGCTTGCAGCTTGCGGCGTTTGGCAATGATGCTCTCCGCAAAATCGAAAGCCGTGCGCAGTTGCGGCTCAAGCACGTCCAATCGCCGCTGCTGACTGAGATTGTCGGCGGTCAAATCGCGCAACCTGCCTTCGTCCGTATCCACACTCTTCCGCGCGGTCGCATAGTTTGCCAGCAATGGCTCTTGACCGCTCGAGGCAAATGCCCGCGCGCTGGTCTCCGCCTCGATCACGTGCCTGGTAGTGCGCTGGATCGTTTCCCTCACCTCATGGGTATGCGACACCCAGTAAGCATCCTGCTCTGCTCTTCGTGCGCCCCGCCAAGACGAAAAGCCCGTGAAGAGCGTCAACAGCACCGCCACGATGAAACCGGCCGTCACCCTGCGCCGGAGAGGGTCTTTGATCGGCGCGTCAAACCGTTTGTGTTCGGCGATCTCCTCCTCCAGCTTTCGATTCACCTCCTGCAAATGCATCCGTCCGGGCAGCGAGATGACCTTCGGCACCAAAGGAATCAGCATCCCAGCCGTCAGCAGGGACGCGACGGCAGTAATTCCCTTGAGCACTCCGGCCAGCAAATAGCTGGCATGCCACACGTTCCAAATCTCCATAGCGTGGGTTGTGCCACAGGCCAGAATAAAAGTCGCGAACATCCAGAAAATACGGTTGAAGGGAATTTTCCGATTCTTGCGAATGAAGTAGACGAGGACAACCGGAATGCAGTAATACGAAAGGGTGATCAACCCGTCGGAAATGACATGCAACCACATCACCGACGGATCCCACAGGTAGCAATACCCGTGGGGCATGAAATCAGGAGAATTTAATGCTGCGAACCAGTCCACGTCCCGCGTGCCCTCACTGAGCTTCTATCGGCACGCTGGCCACCACGGCTAAGAAACCACGAAGTTACGTTGGGACGAGCAGTGGATAACTTCTCGGTCGATTGACGAAGCCTAAGCATTTCGATCCCGCTCGAAGCCCAGTGTGGAACAAACACTTCCACGACCGTCTACTGGACCCTCGTTCGGCGCCGTCGCGTCAGCGCTAAGAAGGCAAACCCGTGCCTGGCCAGGCATTGGGCAAGGTGGCGCGAATCACATCCAGCAACTCGTTATTGTCGGCCGGCTTTTGAAAAAAAGCTGTAGCCCCAGCCTGCAGCGTTTTCTGTTCGCTCGATTGCGGATCGCGCGCGGTTAAAACAATCACCGGAATATTCGACAGGGAATCGTTGTTCTGCAGCCGCTCCAAAACCACGAAGCCGTCTCCGGCCGGCAAGCCGAGGTCGAGAATGATCAGATTGGGTCGTTCCTTCTGCGCCACGGAAATGGCAGAATATCCGTCCGATGCCTGCACGGTTTCGTAGTGGTTCGCCCGCAGACGTATTTTCAGCGCCCGTCTGAGGTCAGGGTCGTCATCGACGATCAGGATTTTCGGTTTGTCCATTTTGTCTCCTTTATTAGTTCGGTCTAATGTCTCGGCTGTGATTGATCCCTCTTTAATTCTTGGCTGCATTTAGTTCACCATCACCGCTCCGGCGGGATGGCTTCGCTAGCGCTGCCATAGCCATTTGCGCTACCCCGTCGGCCACCATCTGCACGAGTTCTTCCAGCGGTTTCGCGGCCTCGCGAGCAGGCATGGTCACGGCGGTCGCAGATACTTGCACGCAGCCGGCAGCTTTGAAACCCTCCGCACCCTGGAGTTGCTCGCGAATCCGTTTCATCATGATTTCCGCCCCCTCCAAGCCAGTGGAAGCAGCCACGAACAAGTTCTCGGTCGGCCCAATCTTTCCGCTCACCGGAAGCACCAGGTCTTTGTCTAGGTAAACGCACCGCCGCAGCAAATCCAGACTTTTCTCGCAGATTTCCTTCCAGTTGCCCCGCGGGATGCCAGGTAGGGGCGTGAGTTCGACCTTGACTAAAGCAACTGCATCGCGCAGCCGTCCCTGGTCGGTGACCACAGGAAAAAGCAGTTTGGCCAGCGAATATAGCGGCAAGGTGAATGAGAATGTGCTGCCATTTCCCAGTTCGCTGGCGACCCAGATTCTCCCCCCATGCAGCTCGACCAATTCCTTAGTGATGAACAAGCCCAGGCCCAACCCAGCGCGATTGTTGTCCACGGAGTTCGGGTCTTGATACAGGCGTTCAAAGATCAGGCTCCTGGCTTCCGCGCTGATACCGCGGCCAGTATCGCTAACAGAAACGTAGACCATGGTGGGGTCGGCCTCCACCATGCAAGCTTTTACCAGCACCGAACCCTCGGGCGGCGTGAACTTGATTCCATTGTCGATGAGGTTGATCAACACCTGCAGCACGCGATCGGCATCGGCGTAGACAAACGGGATGCGGGTGTCCAAGCCAACTTCGAGGCCAATGCGTTTCTCTTTGGCCGTGGCCGACATCATCGAAACTGCCTGCTGGACAAGATCGGCAATGGTGATGCACCGCGGCTCGATGCGGATTTTTCCTGATTCGGCGCGGGTAGCCTCCAGCAGGTCTCGGATCATGGCCCGCAACTGATGGACGCTACTTAGAACCGTCGTGAGATGGTAGCGTTGGTCGGCATTGAGATCGCCCGCCAAGCCGTCCAGCAAAATAGTGACGAACTGATAGATGGAGGTTAACGGCGTGCGCAACTCGTGCGACACGTGGGACAGAAACTGATCCTTGAACTCCAATTGCTGATGGCGGCTCATTTCCAGGCTACGCAGCAATGCCTGCCGTTCGATGGCATAACGCATGGCGCGGTCCAGGTGATTGCTGGTGATATCGCCTTTCACCAGATAATCCTGCACTCCCTGATGCAGCGCCTTCATGGCCAGTGCTTCGTCATCCTGGCCTGAGAGGATGACCACCGGGACGCCAGGCGCATGGTCTAGTATTTTGCGGAACGTCTCTGCACCATGGCTGTCAGGAAGATTCAAGTCAAGCAACACGACTGAAGGGGATTGCCTGGTAATGGATGCAAGCCCATCCGCCAGGCGACTAACACAGCTCACATTCACCGAAGAATCACCCTCGACGAGCCGCAGGCGAACCAGGTCGGCATCGCCCGGGTTATCTTCAATCAACAAAATATTTGTATGTCCGTTGTTCATCGTTCCTCCTCGCGCGGAAGATGCGCCGTGCCAAACCAGAATTCGCCAATGGAAGTGACGGCTGAAATGAAATCCCGCAGATTGCCGGGTTTGCTTACATAACAGTTCGCGCCAATTTGATAGCTGCACCCGATGTCTTGAGGCGCCTCGGATGTACTGAAAACAGCGATCGGAATTTTGCACAATTTGGGGTCGGCTTTAACCTCGGCCAGCACGGCCCGGCCGTCTTTGCCCGGAAGACTCAAATCCAGAATCACGAAGTCGGGAATGATTTCGTTGGCATACTTCCCTTGCCGCCGCAGAAACTCCACTGCCTCTACTCCGCTCGAAACCGCATGCACACGACAGGGACGTCCATGGCTGGCCAGCACTTCACTGGTCAAGTCCGCATCCGCCGGATTGTCGTCTACCAGAAGCACTTCGGTAATTCTCATGTCTACGCTTCCGTGGCCTTCGGAGACGGGGCGAACGGTAAAGTGAATTTGAAGCAACTGCCGGGCGTTGCCTGCGCTTCGATCCAGATTTTTCCGCCGTGGCGCTCGATGATTTTCTTGCAGATCGACAGGCCGATGCCGTTGCCCGCATATTCTTCGCGGGTGTGCAGGCGGCGAAAGATGACAAAAATATCCTGCCAGTGGTCGGCCGGTATCCCAATGCCATTGTCGGAAACCGCAAACATCCACTCGTTTTCCATCTTTTTCGCGGAGATCTCGACCACTGGGTGGTCGGTTCCACGAAACTTGATGGCATTCGCAATCAAGTTTTGAAATACCTGGGTCAGTTGCGCGGGATCGGCCATCATTGTGGGCAAACCCTTGCAATTGACCGCCGTGCCGCTTTCCTCGATTGCAGCCTGGAGGTTCTTCGACGCTTGCTCCACAACCGCCTGGCAGTCGGTGGTTCGAGGTTCAACTTCAGCCCTCCCAACCCGGGAAAACTTCAGCAAATCCTGAATCAAAGCTTGCATGCGCAGGGCGCCATCGACGGAGTAACCGATATATTTGTCGGCCTGCGTATCAAGCTTGCCGCGATATCGTTCGGCCAACAGTTGGGTATAGTTGGCAATCATGCGCAGCGGCTCCTGCAGGTCATGCGAGGCTACATAGGCAAACTGCTCCAATTCCGCGTTAGAGCGGGCCAATTCAGCAACCTTTTGTGCCAGCGCTTCTTCAGAGTGGCGGCGCTGATCCCGTAGTCGCTTTTCCGCTAATGCCCTGCGTACAGACGTTGGCAGCCGAGCCAGGCGATCTTTCAAAACACAATCGGTAGCGCCTTGCTTGATGTACTCCACAGCCTTTTCCTCGCCTAGGTAGCCGGTCACAACGATCAGAGGCACATCGAGGTTTTCCTGGCGCATAATGTCGAGCGCCTCCGTTCCTCTCCATTGCGGCAGGTTGTAGTCAGCCAGGATGAGATCGTAGCTAGCTGTTCGTATTCGCGAGTTGAACTCTTCGGCGGTTTGAGCCACATCGCTGGAAACCTCGAACCCATCCTTGCGCAAGGTGAGCAACTCCAGTTCGATATCCGCCGGATTATCCTCGACGAACATTACGCGCAATCTGGTGGTGACCTTGCCCGAATCTGCTGGACGCACGGGCGAATCGCAAACGGTGGATAGTTGTTCAGCCGTGAAGACCTTCTTCCTTTCCAACTTTGTCCTTTTCAAGTGGCTAGCCGATAGCGCTTTTGTGGGCACACGGTGGCGATGGTTTTGCGCCCTGCTAATCACTGATAGATTGCAAATCGGCCGGCTGGCAGGAATCTTGAGCTGGAAACTCTAAGGTTTTTACCCAAACGACTCTCCCCTCAATGACTAAAGAGAAGCGTCCACTTGGCGGAAAAGCCCTGTACCTTCGGGGACAGTGAAGATTCGCCGGCAATTAAATCGGCCAGAATACCGGCTTGCTTACCGCTTCCCGCCGCCATACAATTCGCCGATGGCAGTAGAGACATTGACAATTGAGCGGTTGAGTGCACAGGAAGGGCCGCGCGTAATCTGCCTGCGAGGACCCCTTACCCTTGTGAACGTCCCGCTGTTTCAGAACGCTATCCGGCGTGAGGAGGGTGTTCCTGTCGTCATTGTCGATCTGACTGACGTGCCTTATATAGATTCGTCGGGGCTGGGCTCGCTGGTGAGCGCGTATGTCACTCGGCACAAGGCGACGCGACGCATTGCGTTAAGTGGGGTAAACGAGCGGGTCTTGAAACTGTTTGAAACGACCAGAGTGGAATCGCTATTTCTGATTTTCCCAACTCTGGATGACGCTATAGTCGGGCTCACCACCGCCGCGGAGGCTTAGCATGGCATCCGGACCCCGTAACTTCGCCGTTTTGAGCCGGAGGTCGTCGAACATAGCCAAATCGTCTTTCCCAAACTTAGCTGCCGATGGAACTGGACACGCTAGAAAAAACATTATTCGCGTTACCGCCGATAAGGCGAACCGTGCCTACGACGATTACCAGAATCACCGCCAGCATAACCGCGTACTCGGCAATGTCCTGACCCTCTTCCTCTGACCAGAGTCTGCGCAATAATCTACCCATGTGCTTTCACCCTTCCCCACCCTTTCGGGACTGATCTGTGACTGACACCAGCTTGAGCCTTGAACTCTCATTCGGCAATGGCCCGTTCAGCTGTGCAGGAGTCACGGCTGTAACCTGACACCGGTTACTGCAGTCACCAAACCGAGAGCCAGCGCGGCTTGCGGAGGTAACACCTGCGAGGGATCACTCCAACACCCTTGTGCTATGGCGCAAATCGTAATAATGAAGGAATATGCGTTCAGTGACCTACAAGTTAGCTCCCCTCTAGGTTTGCTCATCTGAGATTCAGATAAGGAAGTGGCTGTGAACTCCGCGAATAAGACTTTGGCAGCTCTGGCAGCACACGCAGGTTCTTCGGTGGACAATCAACGACGGGTGGATCGGACCAAGGCAGTATTGCCCGTCAGAATTTCCGGGAACGACACAACTGGCGACGCCTATTCTGAACTGGTGCACACTCTCGATGTCAGCCGGAATGGGGTGCGCTTGGGCGCGATTCGTCGCCAACTCGAAGTTGGGAGCTCCATCGTACTTCAGTACCGCCAGCACAAGGCGGAGTTTCGCGTGGTTTGGACCAGGCCGGTGGGTTCGGGCGCCGAACAACAGATTGGCCTCGAAGCCGACGCGCAAAGAGATCTGTGGGGACTCGAAGCTAACGCTCCCAAAGGAACCCAGGCACCGGCACCACCGGTAAGCAAACAAGCGTCGGCCGGCGCCTCACACTGATTACATTCTGACCCGACTCAGCAAATTAAACGCGCGTTAATTAGTCGACCGGCGCTACTTGATACTGCTCGAGCTTTCCGTCCGGCATTTCATACGTCCACGCCTGCAGAGTCTTCTGCTGAAACTTCACGCGATAGACCCGTAGCAACATGCCGCCGCGGGCATGCTGCCGGGTTTCCGTGAATTCGAGCGGGGTACCCAGTGGCCCGAGTCCACTGGCAAAATCTTTCAATGCTTGTTCGTTGAAATAGCTGTTCGCATTATCGGTGAAGAGCGACCGATCGATACTTCCCTGCTGCAGGCCGGCAAAAATTTTCTTCGCCTGTTCCAGCTTCCGAGTGGTTTCGGGATCGGTCTCCGCCAATAACAAGGGCGAGATATCCCTGGCAATTTGCGCCGGTGCTCCGACTGCATCTTGATTGGTTAGCACGACGATGGCAACGTGATCGTCGGGGAACACCGTATTCTGCGAGGTGTAGCCCGAAACTTCTCCGTCGTGCCGCAGGACGCGGCGTTCGGATTCCACAGTGACTTCAATGCCCAATCCATATTCCGTACCTGCACCATTGTTGAGCCGCACTTCAGTTTCAAATTCCTTATACGAAGATGGCTTCAGCACTTTCTGGTTAATGATTGACAGATCCCATTTCCCCAGATCGGAAGCCGTCATGGCCAATTCGCCGGCGGCAAACAGCCAGCCGCGGCCTTCTTTCGGAGACGCGCGCAGCGGCCCCAGCGCGTAACGCATGTAGCCAGTCGCGTCGGCGTCGCCCAATTTCTCCTGATCAGTATTGGTGACGCTGGTCATTCCCAGCGGATCGAATATATTTTTATGAAGAAAGTCGAGCAACGGCATTCCACTGGCTTTCTCCGCAATCACTCCCGCAATCACATAGTTTGTGTTGCTGTATTGCCATCGGGTTCCAGGGTCAAAATCCAGCGGCTTGCGCGCCCATAAATCTAAAATACGGCTGGCCGTGGTTGGTTGCAGCATCATTGGCATCACGTAATCCTGAGGCCAGTAATCCTGATAACCGGAAGTGTGCGAGAGCAATTGGCGGATGCTGACTTCGTTGGCACGCGTAAGGTTGGGGATGAATTTCGCAACCTTGTCGTCGAGTGAAAGCTTGCCCTGTTCCTGCAGCAGCAATATTGCGGTTGCCGTGAACTGCTTGCTGATCGACCCGATGCTATAACGCATCTCCGTCCGCGCCGGAGTCTGCGGGTCTAGGCGTCCATTCCCATAGGCCTGCAGATAAGAAATCTGACCATCCTTCACAATCGCCACGGATGCGCTGGGCACACCGGTTGCGCTCAACACGTCGGTAGCGACGTGGTCAATCTTTTGCCGCAACTCCGGCGATAACGTCGACTGAATTTGCGCGATCGAAGGCAAGAAAAGAATCGCAACGAAAACCGCTGGAAGAACGGCTTTGCAAACTGTGCGCACGAGAACTCCTTGATGAAAACGGCGACAGTGTAGCACGCTCGCTCATCGAGCGGAGGGCCCCACCCTTGCCACCAAGGGTGGGTTGATGAAGGTTGGCGAATCTGAAAATAAAGATCGTACGTAGATTTTAGGCAGCTTCCAGGCGGAGAGCTACGTCGGGCAGTTGAGCACAAACCGTTTTTCCGTTCACCTGGAAGCAGTACTGGCGATATTGATGGTAGCCAGGCTGCTGGATTTCTCGTGTGGCCGGAGCATTCGGTTTCGCATTGTTTCCCTGAGCGCCAGCATCTGCGGTTCGCTCGGTCACTTTAATTCCGAGGTTGGCAAACTGCTTTTCCATTTGCGCGAAGGTAAAAGAGTATTCGGCGCCGCTGAGATATTGTGCGAGCGCAGCGATAGCTTCGGCGGCAACCGCTTCAGGACTGGGATCACCACCGTGAATCGCTTTCCACAAAGCGATAATCCATGCAGCATCAAGTTCATGGGCGAGAACAACTTCTGGGATCAACATAAAATACCTCCTATGCATAATGGTGAATTGAACCGAGGAACCGTTTCGCGACGAAAAAACCTCCCTTCGACAATAGATTGGTGGCCGTCGGGACGAGTGGTTGATCGCCTCAAATTTTGGCGTCATTAATAGTGCCTGATCGCGCTGGCAGGTTTGTCTTTTGTAGCCGGGCGGCGTATATTGGTCATTGGAAACTGTTGTGTAGTACCAGATTTTGGCGAAGCACACCAGTGGGCGCAAGCCCACTTTTTAGTTTCCGGTGTTTTCGTAGCTTCCCCACAGGCCGGATAACTCATTGGCTTCATGGGATTTGAACTCGATCGGGTGCGCGAGATCGTAGAAAGAGTGGCCGCTTCCAGTGGTTTGGAGGTGGTTGAAGTGGAGTTGCGTGGATCGGGTAAGGCGCGCATGCTCCGCATCGTGATTGACAAGGTCCCCGGCCCCGGCGAGAGTACCGGCGGCGACAAACCGGTTGGCGTCACTCATGAGGATTGCGCGAACTTGAGCCGCGAGGTTGGCATTATTCTCGACGTCGAGGACGTGGTTCCCGGCAACTCGTACTTGCTCGAGGTATCGTCTCCAGGGTTGGATCGAAAGCTGTTGCGTCCAGCCGACTACGAGCGTTTCATGGGCAGCAAGATGAAGCTGAAAACGCGAACCCCGGTGAACGGAAACCAGTACTTTGAGGGACGTTTACAGAATTTTCACGAAGGTCGGCTAACCTTAGAAGTGAGTTCGTCGCGGAAGAAGGCGCGCTCGGGTGACGCTCCGTCGCAGACGTTGGAAATCGAACTCGCAAACGTCGAGAAGGCGAACCTGGTTCCGGAGTTCTAAGCGGATTGAGCAATTGGAAGATTTAGCAGTTGAGTAACTTAAAGAGCGAAAGCCACTGGGTGTTGGTTTTCAATTGCTGAACTACTAAATTACCGAATTACTAAATGGTTTTTTATGGCTAGTGAGCTTTACAACACGATTGATGCCTTGAGCAGAGAAAAGGGCATTGATCCGCAAATTGTGGTCAGCGCGGTGGAAGACGCCATCGTTGTCGCTACGCGCAAATACTATAAGACGCAGGAGAATCTGCGCGCGGAGCTGGATAAAGACACGGGCAAGATCCGTGCCTTTGCCATTAAGACGGTGGTCGAAGCTCCCGAGCAGGTAGAAGATCCGCTTCTGCAGGTGACGCTCGATGACGCGCGGAAAGTTGACCCCAGCGTGGAAATCGGCGGAGAACTGCATATTCCAAAAGTGACCGAAGGCATTCTCGGACGCATCGCGGCGCAACTGGCGAAGCAGGTGATTTTCCAGAAGGTGCGCGAAGCCGAGCGTGACACTGTTTACAACGAATACATCGGACGCGTGGGCGAGATCGTCAATGCCACAGTAAAACGCATTGAAGGCCCGGACGTGATCTTCGATCTGGGCAAAGCAGAATCGCGCATGCCGCGCAAGGAGCAGTCACGGCTGGAGTCATTTGCTATCGGTGAGCGCGTGCGTGTTGTCATCGCCCGAGTCGAGCGTGCTTCGAAAGGCCCGGCGGTAGTAGTTTCCCGCGCCGCGCCGGAACTGGTGCAGCATCTGTTTCAGACGGAAGTGCCAGAAATTTATGACGGCACTGTAGTGATTCGCGCAATTGCGCGCGAAGCCGGCGAGCGCACCAAAATTGCCGTCATGTCGAAAGATAAGGATGTCGACGCAGTCGGCGCTTGCGTAGGTATGAAAGGTATGCGAGTGCAGTCGATCATTCGCGAACTGCGCGGCGAGAAAATCGACATCATCGAATATCACGAGGACGCCGTAACTTTTGCCGAGAAGGCATTGCAGCCCGCGAAGGTGAGCCGCGTGAGCGTGCTCGAAGGAACTGAGAAGCATCTTGAAGTAGTCGTGGATGATAGCCAGCTCTCGCTCGCCATCGGCAAAAAAGGCCAAAACGTACGCCTGGCAGCGAAGCTGCTTGGTTGGAAGATCGACATCAAGAGCGAGGAAGAAAAACGGCAGGAAGTGGAACAACAGATGTCGCAACTGGTGGCACCATCATCGACGCCGTTGACAGATGTGCCGGGCCTCGGTGAGGGTCTGGTTGAGAAGTTGGGCGCTGCTGGAGTGACCACCGTGGAAGCGCTGGCTGACATGACGCCTGAACAATTGGAAGCTATCGAGGGTATCGGCCCGAAAACGGTGGAGAAAATCAGTTTGGCGGTTAATAATTACTTCTCCAGTCTGGAAGGCGGCGAAATTGCGGCCGAGGGAGAATTGACCGCCGAGTCTGCTGAAGGCCAGGAGACTTCGCCTGAAGGTTTGGCCGAAGAGGTGGCGCCGGAAGATTTAGTTGGAGACGAAACCGCCGAACTCGAGGCAGTGAGCGAACCAGAAGAGGCAGAACCATCAACCGAAGAACCAGCGGAGGAGCCTGCTCCCTCCGAAGGCAAAGAACAATGATATCGTTATGCGCTGCCCACGAGTGCGGAAGCGTGCGACACAAAACCGACACCGTGAGGTTGATATGAAGACTTAGCGGACAGTCCGGAGGAAAGAAAAGGCGGATGAGCAAGATTCGAATTAACGATCTGGCCAGGGAGCTGGAAGTCAAAAGCAAAGCGATTCTCGACGCACTTCCGGAAGTAGGCGTTACTGAGAAGAAAACGCACTCCAGTTCCGTGGAAGAGCATGAAGCGGAGAAGGTGCGCGCCTACCTGCGCGCGGCCAACGAAGCTCAGTCTGCGCCGAAGCATACTCGTCCGAGCCGCACCGATAGCGACGAAATTAAGACCAAGATCGATCTATCCAATATTTCCCGGCCAGGCGATGTTCTGAATGCGATTCGCAGGCAACAGGCTCCCGTAGCAGCATCCGCTCCTGCTGCCCGTCCTCCGGTTAGTGCCACACCCGCGGCGCCGTCAGCGGTGCCCGTGAAGACACCGCCTCCGGCTGCCACTGTTACGCCGCCCAGGATGGTCGTTCCTACAACGACTCCACGGCCGACATTTACTGTTCCTGTGCCACCATCGGCACAGCCACCTGCGACCGCTGCGACTGCTCCGCCAGCCGCGCCACCAGCGCATCCTCCGGTTGCGCCGCCTCCCGCAGCCCAGGCTGCAACTCCAACTGCTGCGATCCCGCCGGCACCGGCGCCGCCACAGCCGGCAACTCCGGTAGCAACGAAACCAGCGACGCCTATTGCGCCGCCGCGGCCGCAAGCACCGTCGCCGCGCATGATCGTACCGCACACGGGTCCGCGTCCGGTTTACAAGGCGCCGCCGGGGCAAACTGCGCCAGCCGCGCAGGCGGGAGCGACCTCCCGTCCAGCTCCGGGACGTCCGGTACCGGGTCAGCCAATTTTCCAGCGCCCTCGTCCGGGCGGGACAACCGCTCCCGGCGCACGTCCGCCGTTGCGACCAGGTGAACGTCGCCCGATGCACCCAACGCGCCAGTCGCCTACGGGTTCGCGACCGCTTGGCGTAGGACCAGGACTGCCCCCGCCGGGATCAACCCGGCCCGGTAGTCGTCCAGGAGCGCCTGCGCGTCGTCCCGGCCAGCGCTATGTTCCGCGAGGCGTTAAAGAAGGCCCAATGAAGGGCTTCGTTCCGCCGCCGCGGCTTTCGCTGTCGAATGAGCCGCAGCCGATCACGCGAAGCATTACCATCACAGAAGGAATCAGTGTGAAGGACCTGGCCGAAAAGCTGGGAATTCGCGCCAAGGATTTGATCGCCCGCTTATTGGCTCGTGGAGTTTTTGCCACCATCAACCAGACTCTCGACGCCGAACTGGCCAGCGAGATGGCGCGCTTCTTCGGGGCGGATACTAATGTGATTACCTTCGAAGAACAGGCGGCCAAAGAAGTTTCCGACGCTGCTGCAGGCGAGGAAGGCGCTGGCGAAGGTGTGCCGCGTCCGCCCGTGGTCACAATTATGGGCCACGTCGATCACGGCAAAACTACGCTGCTCGATTCGATTCGCTCCACCGACGTCGCTGGAGGTGAAGCGGGAGGCATCACTCAGCACATCGGCGCCTATAAAGTTACGGTGCAAGATACGCAATCGCCAGCGTACGGCCGACAGATCGTGTTTCTTGACACTCCTGGCCACGAAGCGTTCACCCGCATGCGTTCCCGCGGAGCCAAGGCCACGGATATCGTGGTGCTGGTCGTAGCGGCCGACGATGGCGTCATGCCGCAAACGCTGGAAGCCATCGATCACGCACATGCTGCAGAAGTGCCGATCATTGTTGCGGTGAACAAGATTGACAAGCCAGGCGCGCTACCCGACCGAGTGAAAAAGCAATTGGGTGATCGGGGTTTGATGCCGGAAGAGTGGGGCGGCACTACCGTCTTTGTGGACGTTTCCGCAAAGCAGAAAACCAACTTGAATCTGTTGATGGAAATGATTGTGCTGGTCGCCGATCTACAGGAACTTAAAGCGACGCCGGAACGTCCGGCTCAAGGCGTCGTTCTCGAAGCCAAACTGGACCGTGGCCGTGGTCCGGTCGCAACCGTGCTGGTACAGAATGGCACGCTGCGTGATAGTGACAATTTCGTAGTAGGTAACGTCTACGGCAAAGTGCGTGCCATGTTTGACGATCGCGGCAATTCCCTTAAAGAAGCGCCGCCTTCGACCCCGGTCGAAATTCTCGGAATGGAAGGCTTGCCGCAAGCCGGAGATCAATTCGTCGTGGTCGCGGATCGCGACAAGGCGCGCGGCATTTCCGAATACCGCGAGCAGAAGACCCGCGAAGCCACGCTGGCCAAGAGTTCGCGTGTATCGCTCGAAGGTTTGGCGGAGCAACTCAAGACCGCCGGCACTAAGGAACTCAACATCATTCTGAAGGCCGACGTGGGCGGTTCGGTCGAAGTGCTCAGCGATCTGCTTTCGAAACTTTCGAACGACAAGGTTCGCTTGAAAGTTTTGCATTCCGGAGTGGGCGCCATAACGGAAACCGATGTGCTGCTGGCCTCGGCTTCGAATGCCATCATCATCGGGTTCAACGTGCGCCCCGAACGCAAGGCGCAGGAACTTGCCGATCAGGAAAAGGTCGACATCCGGCTGCACTCGATCATTTACGAACTGCAGGATGAGATCAAGCGCGCCATGACTGGCCTGCTCGAACCGACCATCAAAGAAACCTATCAGGGACGCGCCGAGGTTCGCGAAACCTTCCGCATTCCGAAGGTTGGCACCGTGGCCGGCTGCACGGTTATCGACGGCCTGGTCAAACGCGACTCCGAAGTCCGACTGCTGCGCGACAACGTGGTCATCTTCAAAGGCAAGGTCGGATCGCTTCGCCGCTTCAAGGACGATGCCAGCCAAGTCACCAATGGCATGGAATGTGGCATCTCCATCGCCAACTACGGCGACATCAAAGTCGGCGACGTGATTGAAGCCTTCGCCACCGAAAAAGTCGCCGCTGAAGCGATGGCGTAGAACAGTCGTTGGTCGCTCGTCGAGGGTCGTTGTCCATCTAGTTCGTGCCAACGACCGACGGCTACAGGCCAACAACGCCCCGTCAATGATCGCCTTTCTCACCCTCGAACTCAGTATCGAAGCTGCACAATCACTCAAAGATAAGCGGCAAGTGGTGCGCAGTTTGAAGGATCGCCTGCGCGCCCATTTCAACGTCGCGGTCGCCGAACTGGATGCCAGCGGATTATGGAACCGAGCCACCGTAGGCGTGGTCAGCATTTCCGATTCGCGCGATTATCTTGACGGGCTGATGAAAAACGTCGAACGCCAGGCGACGCGCATCGCGAACAACGGGGGAGCCGACATCGCGGATTCTTTTCTGGAATATCTTTAAGCCCGCACGGGCCGACAAGAAAAAACGCCGTGAGTCCACGGCGTTCTTTTAAATCACTTAGATTTATTTCGTTACTTCTGCTGATCCATGGTGATGCCCTGCGCTCCGGGCTGTTTTTCAGCTTTGGCTTTCTTGGTCGCCATGGTTTTGTCCACCCACTCGTCAGCGGTCTTTAGATCAGCGGCGCGCGCCGCCGGGTCGTCGCATTCCACGTCCGCCTTTTCACGATACATCAAATTCATGTACGCCATGGCGTCATCATAATCGGGCCGCAACTGCAGGGCTTTGTTGAGCGCGTCGATGCCATCCTGGATATTTGCGGAATTCTTTTGCTTGAGCTCTTCGCAAGCTTTTTTCTGATTCTTGTCCTTGGCACTCAACTGCTCGTCGGGCTTCATACCTAGCTTGGCGCGTTCTTCCATGCGCGGCTGATAGGTCTGCGTCCAGTCAATCACCCCCACCGAATAATACGGTTCAGGATCGTTAGGATCGATCTCGAGAGCTTTGCGATAGTACTGCTTGGCTTCTTCGAATTTCTTCATCTGCAGGTAAATGTACGCGATGCCTTTGACGCTATTAATGCTTTTCGGATCACGTTCAAGCACGGCTTTGTATTGGTCGATGGCTTCCTGGCCCAAGCGGTTGTTGTCCTCGGCGTCGACTCCGGGAATGTATTGCTGCGCGTAGGCGGTAGCAAGGTAGAGGCGGGCGTTCAACAGGCTGGGGTCCAGGGTAACGGCTTGCTGAAAGTGGTCGATAGCTTCTTCATACCGCGCGTTTTTGTAAGACGCCACTCCCTTATTTAACTGATCGCGCGCCCTCAACTTGTTGCAGCCAGCTGCCGACAACAGGAGTACGCCCACCGCCATGAGTGCCAGCACCCGAACACTTTTCGTCATTACCTTATAAGTCTCCTTGCTAATGATTTTCCCGGGAACTGAAACTGTCCAGCGCCGGCATCTTGCCGGCTGTTGGGAGGGCATCTTGCCCTCCCAGTACGGGCGGGACGCCCCTACGACAGCAGCCGAGACGGCGGCGGCTACGTAAATCTATCAATGAAACTTCGCCCGGGTGCTTAACCGCCGGCTTCGATTTTGGCGGTAATCAGACCAACCTTGTCTACGCCTGACGCATGCGCAATGTCAATCACATTCGCCACATCGGCAAAGGGAACATTGTCGTCGCCCTTGACGAACATCACTTTCTCAGCGCGCGTCTTGAAAATATCGGTCAGACGTCCCTGCAGGCCGTCCCATGTTGTGTCTTCGTTGTTGATCTTTACACCCGGTTCCTGGCCCGCTCCGCGGTCGATCAGCTGCACCACGATAGTTCGGTCGGGCGTATTGTTTTTAGGAGCATTCGGCGGAGGCGGCTGAGGCACCAGCGCGTCCAGGCCCTTTGGAGTCAAAGGCGTAATCACCATGAAGATAATCAACAAAACCAGCAGCACGTCGATCAGCGGCGTAACGTTAATAACTGCGCTTTGCCCTCCGCCGCTTCCTCCAGCTGTCATTCCCATATCAATCTCCTCTTATTGCCCGCCAACTGCCGGCGGTGGCGGAGTTCCGGTTGTTGTTTTTTTCTGATCAGTCAGCAGGCCCAACTGGTCCACGCCAGCAGAGCGCACATTGTCCACGACCTCGACAACTGAACCGAACTTGGCGCGAGCATCGGCGCGCACGAACACGCGCTTATCAACGCGGTTCGCCAATCGGTCCTTAACCTTTTGGGTCAACTGATCGGGTGGAGTCAGGTCGTTTCCGAAGAACACCTTGCCATCTCGCATGACGGCTACGATCAGTGCGTCTTCTTTATCCGCATCGGGCATGGCGGTGGGACTGTTGACTTTCGCCAAGTCCACGCTGACGCCCTTCTGTAACATGGGCGTGATCACCATGAAGATGATCAGCAGCACCAGCATCACGTCCACCATCGGGGTAACGTTGATGTCAGAGTTGACCTTGGCTCCTTCGTTTCTTTTAGCCAGTGACATAGCTTAATCTCCTACAGCTAAATTCCTCGCCGGTCGAGCAGTGGCTTTCGGCCTTTAGTAATTCAGCACGCGGCGCCGAAGCGGTTCTCCGGCGCCCGTCAGCAACTCATGGTCGAAGGCAAACGGCGTTTAGGACCGGCGCATTCCCCGGCGCTTGAGGAAGTAATCGATCAATTCGCTCGAGGAGTTGTCCATCTCCACGTCGAAAGCTTCCACGCGTCCGGTGAGATAGTTGAACATCATTACGGCCGGGATGGCGACAAACAGACCCACGGCGGTGGTTACCAGGGCTTCCGCGATACCGCCAGCGACTGCGCCCAGACCTGTAGCCTTCTGTTCAGAAATACCTTTGAAGGCGTTCAGAATGCCCATCACCGTACCGAACAGCCCGACGAACGGAGCCGTCGAGCCAATCGTGGCCAGACCGCCCAAGCCGCGCTTAAGCTCGGCGTGAACGATAGCTTCGGTGCGCTCCAAGGCGCGCTTCGAGGCTTCGATGGTCTCGCCGGGAATTTCACCGCTTTCCTGGTGAGCCCGGAACTCCATCAATCCGGCGGTAACGACCTTCGCCAGATGGCTCTTCTTGTTGCGCTCGGCAACTTTGATGGCTTCGTCAATCTTTCCATCACGCAGAGCGCCTGCTACTGCGGGAGCAAAGGCTCGCGATTGTTTGCGTGCGGCGCTGAAAGCCATGGCACGGTCAATCATGACGCCGATTGACCAACCGGACATGACGAATAAAATAACGACCACGGCTCTCGCAATGAATCCCATCTGTTTCCATAGGGAGATCGGGTCCCAGGCCACCGCTTGTTCCTGGAACAACCAGACTGCCATGGTGGACATGTGACTTAAGGTATGCGTTGCTACATGAGCTACGAACATGAGTTGCTTTCCTCCTCAGAACTTTTAGATGCAATTAGTCGCGCTTGCCGATCGGTAGTACGAAAGCTGTCGAACTCGGCGACCGAAGCTAACGGCTTGAACTCTTCGGACCACCCCGCCCCCGAGGCAGCTTAAAGAAAGGATTGGGGGAGGACAGCTCTCTCAAACTTCTTACTCACATCATCTGGCATCCGGGTCTAGCTTTTGACGTCTAGCCTCCGGACAAAGTAAAGTTCACCGTAATCTGAGTCTCCACCTCGACCGGTTCGCCATTCAGAATGTAGGGCTTATACTTCCACTGCTTCACCGCTTCGATGGCCGCCGGAGCCAACATCGGATGCCCGCTGATTAGACGTAAATTCTCAATGGTGCCGTCTTTGCTGATCTCGGCCTGCAACAGCACACTTCCTTGGATGCGTGCTTGACGGGCCAAGGGTGGATAATTTGGCTGCACCTTGCGAATTAGCAAACCCTGGGTCACACCCTGTGACACGCGAACCCGCTGCGGGGTAGCGACCTTGGGTACGGCAACCGGGGTGGAACTGATGATGCCACCGATGACGCCGCCCATCTGCCCACCAGGGATACCGCCCGGAACGCCGCCAACTACACCGGCTGACATTGCCGGCGGTGGCGCTTCATCCTCTTTGATCATCTGAACTTTCTCAGGAATCTTGGTGGGCGTGCGCAACTGGTTGTTGATGATGTTGGTCTGCACCTGCTTGACGACGTGCACGGGGGCGGCTGCGGGTGGTGGTGGCGGTGGTGGCGGTGGCGGCGCGACCAGGAAAGTCATCAGCTGGGTTTTGGGGAGGGCTTCGGTAAACAGGAGCGGAATCAGCACCAGGACTCCGACCAAAATGGCCTCAAGCACGAACGAAAGAAAAGTCCAGATGCCGCGCTTGGTTTTAAGCCTTCCACCGGACTCAATCAGGCTATCTTCAAACATGAGGGTCCTCCTACACTAGCCCCAACTATCGTTTAGACACCGACCACTGCAGTTTTGCTCCCGGCCAAGATACGTACCGCAGCCAACAAATCGAAAACCGGACGATACTACCTCAAACGCCCGTTAATCACAAACTTATGATGCAGCCGCGCAAATGGTGGATATCAGGCCTTAGCTTTCATCTTCTCCCGGCGGTTTACTTCCCTGCCCGAAGAGACTGCGACCACCGGCTTGCCGCGGCCAGACCGCCAATCCTGGTAGGCGACCAGAATCGGCGCGGCAATGGCAATTGACGAATAAGTCCCAATCAGGATGCCGATTACCAAGGCAAACGAGAAACCTTTGAGCACCTCGCCCCCGAAGAGGTATAGAGCGAGTACAGTCAAAAATGTTAAACCAGCTGTCAAGATGGTCCGGCTCAGGGTTTGATTAATGCTGCGGTTGACGATGTCGGACAGTTTTTCCCGCCGCATCAGTTTCAGATTTTCACGAATGCGATCAAAAACCACGATGGTGTCGTTGTTGGAGTATCCAATCAGAGTCAATATGGCCGCAATTACGGTTAACGAAATTTCTTTGTTCAATAACGAAAACGCGCCGACGGTGATCAAAGTGTCGTGAAAAACGGTGACCACCGCAGCTACGCCGTAAATCCACTCAAAGCGGAACGCCAGGTAAATCAACATTCCCGCCAGCGAGTAAACCGTAGCCAGCAATGCTTGTTTGCGCAATTGAGCTCCGACCTGCGGTCCAACGATGCTCACATTGCGCACGCCAAAGTCAGAGAGAAAAAAGCCATCCGATAGAGACGCGACGACGGCGGGATCTGCCGCACTCTTGATTTCGTCAATAGAGTTGAGCACGCCGCCTTTAACTTTATCCCGATAGTTGACGATGGCCTGGGCTTGCGTTGAATAACGCTGGTCGGCGTCAGTCCCCGCCTGCAGCGGATCTTTTTCGATCAGGTAATTCTTAAGGGTCAGGAAGCTGGAGTTGTTCAAATCCTGCTTGCCCGCGGGAGGATTTTTTTCCAGGGCATTAATGATCGCGAGCTTGCCCTGATCCAATGCCTGCTCGCTGGTTTCCTGCAACGACAAATCAATCAGGACTTCGTTGGCATTGCCTTCCAAAAGGCTCTGGATGCGGGCGTGATGAAGCCCGGCACGATCCATGGCTGCGCGAATGGCATTGTCGTCCGGCGGATGGGAAAACTTGACTTCGATCAAGGTGCCGCCCCGGAAGTCGATTCCCAGCGGAATGCCATGCCAGAACAGCATGGAAAAAACACCGGCCACGCTGAAGACTAGCGAAAATGCCAGGAAGTACCACTTTTTACCGAGAAAATCGATGTTTGGATTGCGAAAAAATTCCACGCCGCTTAGAACTCCTTTTCTCTGGCAATGCTTGCCTCGGACGTTTCGTCCGGGCTCAAGTGCTAACCACTGCCGCTATCCGATGCTCAATGCCTCGCCGCGCTGTTTGCGGCTCAGCAACCAATCGAAAATCACCCGCGATACGAACACCGCCGTGAACAAATTCGCGAAAAGTCCAAAGCTCAGAGTAACCGCGAAGCCTTTCACCGGGCCCGTACCGAAGATAAACAAAATAACCGCTGAAACGATTGTAGTAACGTGCGTATCCACGATCGTGATCCAGGCGTGTCCAAAGCCCTGTTCCACCGCCGAGGGCGGCGTTTTTCCGTTGCGCAATTCTTCACGTATGCGCTCAAAAATCAGCACATTCGAATCCACGCCCATACCGACCGTTAATATCACTCCCGCGATTCCAGGCAGTGTAAGTGTCGCTCCACTGTATCCGAGAAATCCCAGCAGAATGATCAAGTTCAGAATCAACGCAATGTCCGCGTTGATGCCGGCAGCATGGTAGTAAACCAGCATGAAGATCAGCACCGCTAACATGCCGATCACCGCAGCTGTAACGCCAGCGCGAATCGAATCGCTGCCCAGCGACGGACCCACAGTACGCTCTTCGAGGTACTTGATTCCAGCCGGCAAAGCGCCCGAACGCAGAATCATGGCTAGGTCTTTGGCCTGCTGCTCGGTAAATCTTCCATTGATTACGCCTTGGTCGTGAATCTGATCTTTGATGACCGCAACTTCCTGCACTTTGTTGTCGAGCACGACGGCGAGATTATCGCCGACGTGAGCGCCAGTAAAGCTGGCGAATCGACGGCCTCCCTCTCCGGTCAAAGTGAAGCTCACAGAGGGTTGTCCATTTTCGTCCCGAGATTGATCCGCGGCGCGCAAGTCACGACCAGTAACTGCGGACGCACGCGAAATAAGATAAAACGACTGCCCGGTATCGCTCGAACTCGATGGCGCACTACGGCCGGGCATCAGCATCTGATCCGGCGGCAGAACCCCGCCTTTATCCTGCAAAGCTGCTTGCTCGCTGGGGTAAGGTCCGCCAAACGATTGCCGGATTTCAAGCATGGCAGTGGACTGCATGATTTCTTTCACGCGCGCAGGATCATCCACGCCCGGCAACTGCACCAATATCTGATATTGCCCGAGCCCGTGTTCTTCGATGATAGGTTCGCTAACGCCCAACTGATCGATGCGGTTGCGAATGGTTTCAATCGCCTGGGTAACTGCGCGATTCTTCAGGTCGGCCAATGCCTGCGGCTTCATGGAGACGGTCCAGGTGTTGTCCGGAGCAGAAGTCAGGTTGTATTCGGGGAGCCGGTCCTGCACGATGGAAAGCAAGTCAGACCGGTTTTCAGGTGGCACACCTTTGAGCACAACCTTATCGGGATTGTTTGCCGGATCGGGCTTGCTGATCTCGGTGTAATTGATCTTGCGTGCCCGCAGATCAGCCTTCAGGCGCTCAACGGCGTTATCAGAATCGACGTTGACAGCGTCATTTACCTGCACCTGCAGAATAAGGTGCGTGCCACCTTTGAGATCAAGACCAAGGTGAATGCGGTTCTGGAGTGCCGCTACCAAGCCGCCGCCTGACCATTTATCGGGCAAGCCAAAGATGCCGAATAAAAAGAACAGCAGCGTCGCCACGATCACGATAACTTTCCAACCCAAATTCTTATTCATAAAAAATAATTTTCGATTGCCAATTTCCAATGGCCAATTGCATCCGAAACAATGCGGCAATTGACAATTGAAAATTGAAAATCACGAAATTTATTTCGCCGCCTCCTCTGGCGTGGTCACCGACGCTACCGAACCCCTGCTGACTTCGATCCGCAAATTGTCCGGAGGAACCCGCAAATGCAGGTAATCCTCTTTAATGGCGACAATCGTGCCACGCAGCCCCCCGGTGGTCACAATTTTGTCCCCGGTCTTCAACTCGTTCAGCATGGCCTGCCACTTCTTCTGCCGGCGCTGCTGCGGCAGGATCAGCAAAAAATAAAAAATGCCGAAAATAAAGATAAGCGGAGCAAAGCCTAACCAGCCTGCCGAACCGCCGCCTAGTTGTACTGCCAAAAAGTGCTGAACCGTCATATTGAAGTTAACAAGTTAATGCCGCAAATCTCGCAGCTACGCACTGGCTTCTGCAATTTACCGCTGGAGTTCTCGCGCTATGAGGCCGGAGATTTCTTCAGCTTCGGACGCAAACCGGGGATGCCGAGCTATGGTTTCGGTTCAGACTGGACACACGAAGAACCAGTCTCTTTCCCAAGTAAAATAGAATGACGCACAGTCCGCATAGTGTCAAGGTAGAAGCTAAGATTGTGGATGGTATTTAAGACCTGCGCCAACACTTCGTTCGCCGCATAAAGGTGCCGCAGATACGCCCGCGAGTATCGCTGGCAGACTCTGCACCCACAATTTGGATCAAGCGCAGAGTCGTCGCCTGCATAGCGCGCCTGTTTGATAGATATTTTTCCATCCGATGTAAACAGCAATCCGTGCCGCGCAGCCCGCGTGGGCAAGACGCAATCCATCATATCGATGCCGAGCTTGGCGTATGCAACGATTTCCTCGGGAGTGCCCACTCCCATCAGGTAACGAGGCTTGTCCGCGGGCAGATGTTCAATCGTTGATTCGACCACTTCGCGTGTGAGCGGCCGCGGTTCGCCCACGCTAAGCCCGCCAATAGCGTAACCGGGAAAGCTGATGCCGATGGTGCGCTCCGCCGATTCCTTCCGCAGTTGCAGATCCATTCCTCCCTGAACAATGCCAAACAAAGCCTGGCTACGCTCAGCTGCACCGACGTGAAATCCATTCCAGGGCACTTCATTCTTATGCTCCTCAAAATACTTTTTACTGCGCTCTGCCCAGCGCAACGTCATCTCCATCGATGCTCGCATCCGCGCCGAATCCGCAGGATATTCCGTGCATTCATCGAAAGCCATAATAATGTCGGCGCCCAGGCCAATCTGCGCCTGCATCGCATTTTCCGGGCTGAGAAAATGCGAAGACCCGTCGAGATGCGAGCGAAATGTCACGCCCTCCTCGGTGACTTTCCGCAGCTCGTTCAAACTGAAAACTTGGAATCCGCCGGAGTCGGTAAGGATCGCGCGCGGCCATGCCATGAAACGATGTAGTCCACCCAGCTTCCGCACTTGCTCGACGCCGGGCCTGAGATAAAGGTGATAAGTGTTCCCGAGAAGTATCCGGACTCCAAGCTCTTCAAGAATGTCCTGCGAAACGCCCTTGACCGAGGCCAGCGTACCCACTGGCATGAACACTGGGGTTTCGATTTCACCGTGAGGGGTGATCAGGCGGCCCGCGCGAGCTGCGCCAGATTTAGCTTCGATGTGGAATTCGATGGACACTGCAAGAATTGTAACGGACGCGGTACCCGAGGCCCGCTCAACGAGGGTGCTAGATCACGAACTTGTTTTAAGCAGCAGAATGCTTGCATCAATCTTGCCGTTCCTGATCGTCAACCGGCCCACGCTCACCGGCAGCTTGAACCGCCGTGGTCCCGCGCTGCCCGGATTGAAATAGAGAACCCCATTCTTCGTCTCTTGTTTTGGAACGTGGCTGTGACCATAGATCACCGCCGCAAATTTCGCGGCCTCTGGTTTCACGTCGAGTTCTTGAATATTGTGCAGCACGTAAATTGAGACTTCACCAATCTCGAGCACATTCGTAGCCGAAATTCTCTCCGCCCACGTCCCGTGATCAACGTTGCCGCGAACCGCGGTTACCGGAGCGATCTCAGCCAGCTTGTCTAGAATTGGCGGGTCTCCAACATCACCAGCATGAATGATGTAATCGGATCCGCGCAGGGCGGCGACAGCTTCAGGCCGAAGCAGGCCGTGTGTATCAGAAATGACACCGACAATCACGCGCTGATTCTAAATGGAGGACGGGCGTCTCGCACGGTCTCCATTTCTTCTGAAGTTTAACCATTCGCCAGTTCTTTAGCGCGCTGCGCGGCCTTCACGACGGCTTTGATCAGCGTAACCCGCAACTTGCCCTCTTCAAGCTCCAGAAGGCCGTCAACGGTGCAGCCCGCTGGGGTCGTGACTGCGTCTTTGAGCAACGCCGGATGGTCGCCGGTTTCGAGCACGACGGTTGCAGCACCCATGGTGGTTTGCGCCGCCAGCAGCGTAGCAACATCGCGAGGCAATCCAACTTTCACTCCAGCCTCAGCGAGCGATTCCAAAATGATGTAAATGTAGGCTGGCCCGCTTGCGGATAATCCTGTCACCGCATCCATCAGCTTCTCGTCGACAACAACGGTTCTGCCGACAACACCGAAGAGGGCGCTCGCGACTTCGAGATGTTCCGCACTCGCGAATTTCCCCTTGCACAATGCAGTCATTCCGCAACCGACAACACAAGGAGTATTGGGCATCGCCCGCACCACCGGCACTGCGCGCTTCAAAACCCGTTCGATGCGGGTGGTCGGAACTGAAGCCGCCACTGAAATCACGATCTGATTTTTGGTAACGCCAGCACGAATCTGCTCGACCACGTGATCGACAATCTGCGGCTTGACGCAGATCAGAATGATGTCCGCGTTGCGAACTGCGAGCCGGTTGTCAGTGCCAACGGCTATTCCCAACTTCTTGCTTAGGATGCGAGCCTTTTCTTCGTGCTGAACCGTGGCGACGGCCGTCTTCGTGGACAACAGCCGCTTCTCCAGAAGCGCTTTGAGCAGAATTCCGCCCATCTTTCCCGCCCCCAGAACGGCAACGCGCTTCTTAGAAAAGTCAGTTGGCATGATAAACGACCTTGTCATTCCGAGGAGCGAAGCGACGAGGAATCTGGGTCTCTGCCGTCGCTGCGAAGAACCTAGATCCCTCGCGTTGCTCGGGATGACAACAATTGGACAATCAACAGAAAACAACAACGGGAGCCGTTAAAGGACCGCGCTCTTCTCGGCGATCAGCTTTTTGATCTTTTCCACGAACTCTGTCGCCAGCATGTCTTCGGTCTTTTCCTTGCCACGAGTGCGAACATTGACCTTTCCCGCCTCAGACTCCTTGTCGCCGACGACCAATAAAAACGGCACTTTCTGCATGGCGTGCTCGCGAATCTTCGCATTCATCTTTTCGTTGCGAGCATCGACGTCGACGCGCACGCCAGCTGCCTTGAGTTGATCGGCGACTTTATTCGCGTAATCGACATGACGCTCAGCGATCGGAATCATCACCGCCTGAACGGGCGAAAGCCAGACCGGGAAAGCCCCCGCGTAGTGCTCGATGAGCACGCCGAAAAAGCGCTCGATCGATCCAAACAGCGCGCGATGCACCATCACCGGCTGTTTGCGCGATCCATCTTCCGCGACATATTCGAGGTTAAAGCGCTGCGGCAGATTGAAGTCGACCTGGACGGTCGAAAGCTGCCAAAGGCGTCCGATTGCGTCCACCAGCTTGATGTCGATCTTCGGTCCATAAAATGCCGCTTCGCCGGGGATCACCTTGTATTCCATATTCCGCTGCTTGAGCGCATTTTCGAGTGATCGGTTGGCCATGTTCCACTGCTCTTCCGATCCCAAAAAATTCTTGCGATCATTCGGATCCCAGGTGGAAAGCTCGGTCTGGAACTGGTCGAAGCCGAAGACCTTCAGCACCGCGAGCGCGAAATCCAGGCAGCCCCCGACTTCACTCTCGATCTGTTCCGACGTGCAAAAAATGTGAGAGTCATCCTGAGTGAAGCCGCGCACTCGCAACAGACCATGCATTACGCCCGAACGCTCATAGCGATAGACCGTTCCCAGTTCACCAAGCCGCACAGGCAAATCGCGGTACGACTTCAGCGAGTCTCGGTAAATCAAAATATGGCCGGGACAATTCATGGGCTTCAGACGGTATTCCGCATCGTCCAGCTCCATGAAGTCGAACATGTTCTGCGAGTAATAGCCTTCGTGGCCGGAAACATTGAACAGTTGCCGCCGCACCACATGCGGCGTGTACACCAGCGAATATCCGCGC
>DASYOD010000042.1:0-32055 GCA_036008085.1 Terriglobales bacterium | reverse complement strand
TTTTTTTGCTACCTGAATATCGGTGGCCGGGATACGAAAAATGTACGAGCCCCCCTGATCCAGAATGGAGACTTTTCGGGCATCAATATCGAATCCGGTAACCGAAAATTTCTGTTCGGTATAAAGCAGCGCCAAAGGCAGACCCACATAGCCGAGGCCGATGACGGCCACACGCGCCTGTTTCTGTTCAATCTTGGCCTTCAAATCGGAGAACAAAGCAACCGGCATTGATTCAATCGTCATAATTCACGGTGATTTTAACATCTGGCTTCACAGAGCCAGCTACGTTTCTTGTTTTCGTGCGCACCTACTTACTCATTTCGGTACTCACGCTTGTTTGCGCGTGATTCTCTATCTGACGGACAAGGTTTACGGAAGTCGTTGGTGCCTCTGCTGGTTCGTTTGCTGCATACGCTCTTGTTCTGCTCCCACATGTAACCTACAGTCGATTTTCAGATGGAGAATCGCACCGAGACTCTGGGAATCGGATCACGCGCCCCGGACTTCTCTCTGGCTGCGGCAAATCGAGAGGGAACTTTTTCACTTTCCCAACTGCGGGAGCGTGGGCCTGCGCTTCTCGAATTCCTGCGCGGAACCTGGTGACCGAATTGCGTGAAACGCATGGCCCAGTTTGAGCCATTGAAAGCCGAACTCGAACAAGCGCAGGCGAAGTTAGTATTTATCGCCGCGGAGAAACGCGACGGCATGTTTAAGCCGGCAAGTTTTCTGAAGAAACATCCGGTGGCATTTCCGTTTCTGCTGGATGAAGACCGCTCAGTAACTAAGGCGTACGGGCTATATCACCGGTTTGGTAAGGATGCGATTAACATTGCTCATCCCGCTACCTTGGTCATCGATAACGCCGGCACGGTGCGCTATATCTATCGCGGCGATAACCAGACCGACCGGGCGCCAATGGAGAAGGTTTTTGAAGCCGTCCGACGATTGACGACTGCTGGTTGACCGCGCTCAATCGCAAGAAGCTCAAGTTTCACGGAATTTACAACTGATCGGGGAGGCGAAATGAAGAAACTTGTATGGCTCACCATAGTGTTATTCGCAGTGTCTGCCGTGGCGCAAAACAATATCGCATTGCCTGCAGGCACTTCGATGAAAGTAAAACTGGAAAATGCTTTGACAACCTTCTCTAACAAGAGCGGGGATCCTTTTTCCGCTCGGGTAACGGAAGCGGTCATGCTTAATGGAAAAGCGGTGATTCCGATCGGAGCAACTGTACAGGGGCGCGTCACCAAAACAAGTGAACCTCGGCGGATTGCCGGAAAACCGACGATTGCCATCTTTCCCGAAACCGTAGTCTTGCCCGACGGCCAGCATTTCATGCTGAATGCCACGTTGGTTGACACCAGCGTTCGTAATGGAACTGACGTCAACGATGAAGGCCAATTCAAAGGCAAGGGGCACGACGGCAAAGACATGACCGAGATCGGCATGGGCACCGGCGGAGGAATGCTGATGGGCGGCCTGATCGGGGGAGCCAAAGGCATGCTAATCGGCGGAGCAGTGGGCGCTACCGCGACCGTCGCTCATTGGATGGGCAAGAAGAACTCAGCGATGCTGCCTGCCGGTACTGAACTGGTGATGGAATTGAGCCGTCCGCTGGAGATGACTGCGGCGGCTAATGGTCAGTAGACATCACTTGTCTGTTTTGCCTGGCCGGAAGCATTCGTTCCCGGCTTTTTTAATGCCTGGCTAAAAAGCTAACACCATCAAATCTTCTTCGCTCAAAAGACGTAACTCGATCCAACCCTCAAGAGGCAAAGCATCGACAGGTAGACAGTTTTGCCACACACTGAAGCGCAGGCGCAGCAAGGTTGCCACCGGAGTTGTTGCCTTTCCGCCGGTTCCAACCGCGGCCGAGGCTGTTGGCTTCGCCAATAACCATGCCAGCGGAATTTTGAATTCGAAATTTCGCAGCAAAGCTACTTTAACTTCTTCGCCCGGCTTCTCTGATGAAGCAATGGCCGTTTGCTCCTCCTGAGAACTGACCTGCCATGAGACTGGATTCCCTACCTGCGCGCGCACATCAAACCGCAACGCACGCCGTGGACGCTGCTCGTCCGCAGCCCGAGATTCAAGATTGACCACCAAAGCAAAATCCACGTCGGGAGGCCTGCCCACAAAATCCATACGTCCATAAACGAAATCTTCATCGATTCCGGTATGCACACAATCAACCAGAAACTGTTTGCCGTGCATGGCGCCGGCGCGATGATCCGCGGTATGTACGGCCGCACCCATCCACTCAAAATAGCGCACCATGTCGCCTGTAATGCGAGGGTGGATATAAGAAGTCTGCGGAGTGTACTGCGGACGCGTCTCCACGCCGCTGATGGGTTGCGCAAGATAATCGGGCGGGCTCCCGCCTAGCGCCTGATAAACATTGGATAGATGTTTGCGATACAATTCATCAAATTCACGGTCATTAGCCGAGTGATGCTCGGGACCATACCACCAGTTCCAGTCGCTGCCCTCGGCGATAAACAATTCTTCAAGAGCCAATTTACGTTGCGCGTCGCTCGCACGGCCCGATGCCTCGGCATAAAATCGTCGGGCTTGATAGAGATAATCCCAGGAGCGGTTATCCTCAAGCGCGCCAATCCACACATTGAAGTTGGCATTGATCCATGAGCCGGGCACTAAAGAAGTGAGCTTGCCAAAATCGCGGTGCCGAGCGATCGCCTCGGAAACCGTAACCGCCTCAATTCCCGGCTCGTGCTGCAGTTTGTCATAGAAGCGCCGCAGAAACTCGCGCCCGGACTGCGGATAATATTCCCAGGCATTCTCGCCGTCGAGAATGATGGACACAACTGCATCACGACCCTGATCGAGCACCGGCCGCGCAGCTTGCCAAATGTTGTGAATGAGATGATTGGCGGCATCCTGCGCCGGCATCCCCGAGTACACGAATCCGACCAGATCCGAAATGGTGTGATCACGGAAAACCATGTGCATCTCAGCGGATCCATTTTCGAACCGATGGATGGTATAAAGCTTCTCCGCGCCCGCCGCCGACAATCGCCCTTCGCCATCGCGGGCGAAGTTGAAACCCATGCTGCGTCCCAGAACACCTTCGTCGGTGGCCATCCACTTCACGCCCAGATCTTGCGCAATGGTCAAAACTTCTTCTGATACGCTTCCCTCAGAAGGCCAAACTCCAACCGGGCGCACGCCAAAGACTTGTTGATGAAGATCGAGCCCACGCCGCAACTGTTCCCGGGCATCCTCCGGATGGCAAAACCGATTCTGCGGCAACGGCAGCCCTGGCGTTGATGCCGCACCCATATTCGTGTCGCAAACCAACGGCAGTATCGGATGATAAAAGGGCGAAGTTGATATCTCGATTCTCCCCTGCTGTGCCGCGGCGGCGTGCGCAGGAATTACCTGGCCTACCAGTTCACACTGTCTGGCAATGACGAATGCCTGGTCCTCCAGCGAATATCCATGACCTTTCTTAATCAACGCCGCGATCTCAGGATCTTCCAGAAAGAACTCATCAAACCATGCAATCTGCGAGAGCACTTGCAGATCAGTAAAATCCTGCGCCTGAAAATATTTATCGGCCCGCTCCGGAGAATCGCCCGCGCATCGAAAGCGTTCCCACAGCGCCTGATAGCGAGGATATCGGCCGATCATGTGTACCGGATTCGCCTGAAAAAGATATTGCAGCGCGAAGCGTCGTTCGGTTGTAGTGAGATCTTTCGCCGGCCTGGCCGCAACCTTGAGAAATGGGTCATGCGCCGTTCCGTCGACGTAATCCTGAATCTGCGTAATCAGCGATGGGACGAGATTGAAAGTCTGATGAACATTGGGAAACTCATCCAGCAGTTTCACCATACCGTAGTAATCTTTCAGGGCGTGCAGGCGAACCCAGGGAAGACGGTACTCACCCGTAACCAGATCTTTATAGAAAGGCTGATGCTGGTGCCAAAGAATAATGACGCGCAAAGCTGGCATTTAAAGTGTCGGCCCAGCCAAAAATGAAGCTAAGAATTTAAAGAGCCGTGTTGAAAGTCTAGCATGATATGTCGCGTTCGCATGGATCAGCAAAAGCCTTGCCGTCCGATGGTTTCGTTCCGTTACACTAAAAGCTCGAATTCAACCCGGTCTTTTTATGGAGGCCCAGGCGTCCTCGCCCGGCAAAACGGGCGAGATGCCCGTTCTCCATTTTGGTAACAGCGAGATTAAGGAGAGAGCTAGTGCAGATTGAGTATGTTAAGCCGCACCGCAGGGCGGGCACGATCCAGAGGTCGCGCTGAAAATGGCACTTCTGACCGAGCAGGACCTTTATCTTTTCAATCAAGGACGCCACTACCGCGCTTACCAAAAGCTCGGCGCGCACCTTACTTCTGTGAATGGCGAAGCCGGTGCCAGCTTCAGCGTGTGGGCGCCAAATGCGCGATCGGTAACCGTCATGGGCAGCTTCAACAATTGGAACAAAGATTCGCATCCGCTGCGTGCGCGTGAGAATTCCGGTATCTGGGAGGATTTCATCCCCGGCGTCACCAAAGGCACCTTTTACAAATATCACATCGTTTCGCGGCATCACGGACACATGGTAGACAAGGCCGACCCATTCGGATTCTTCCATGAGAAACCGCCGCGCACCGCTTCGGTGGTCTGGGATCTCGACTACCAATGGTCAGATCATGAGTGGATGCAATATCGCGAAGGCCGAGATTCTCTGCACGCTCCAATTTCGATCTACGAGGTTCATCTCGGCTCGTGGATGCGAGTTCCCGAGGAACATGGGCGCCCACTCACCTATCGCGAGGCTGCGCCGCGCCTCGCGGACTATGTTTCACGCATGCAGTTCACTCACGTTGAACTCCTGCCAATCATGGAGCATCCGTTTTACGGATCCTGGGGATATCAAACCACCGGTTATTTCGCTCCGACAGCACGCTATGGCACGCCACAAGATTTCATGTATCTGGTCGACTACCTGCACCAGCGCGGCATCGGCGTAATCCTCGACTGGGTGCCGTCGCACTTCCCCACCGACGAGCACGGTCTCGCCTACTTCGACGGCACACATTTGTTCGAGCATTCCGATTCTCGCCAGGGTTTTCATCCCGACTGGAAGACGCTGATCTTTAATTATGGGCGCGACGAGGTTCGCAGCTTCCTGCTCTCAAGCGCAATGTTCTGGCTGGATAAATATCACGTCGACGGATTGCGAGTAGACGCGGTCGCGTCCATGCTGTATCTCGATTATTCGCGCAAACCCGGCGAATGGCTCCCCAACAAATATGGCGGCCGCGAGAATCTGGAAGCCATCGAATTCCTTCGCCAGTTCAATGTGGAGGCGTACAAGGAATATCCCGGCATCCAGACCTTCGCCGAGGAATCCACGGCGTGGCCGATGGTCTCGAAGCCAATTTATCTCGGTGGCCTGGGCTTCGGCTTGAAATGGGATATGGGCTGGATGCACGACACTCTGCAATATTTCGCGCACGACCCCATCCACCGAAAATTTCATCACAACCTGCTCACTTTTCGATCACTATACGGCTTCACGGAGAACTTCGTGTTGCCGCTCTCGCACGATGAAGTTGTCCATGGCAAAGGCTCCCTGATTGGCAAAATGCCGGGGGACGAATGGCAGAGGTTTGCTAACCTGCGATTGCTGTTCGGCTACATGTTCGCCCAGGCAGGCAAGAAACTGCTGTTCATGGGAGACGAGTTCGGACAAGTTCGCGAGTGGACGCATGACAGCAGCCTGGAATGGGACGTATTGCAGTATCCCGTGCACTACGGGTTGCAAACCTGGGTCGAGCAGTTGAATCGGGTTTACCGCGGTGAGCCCGCACTGCACGAGTTTGATACTGATCCCAAAGGATTCGAGTGGATCGACTGCAATGACAACGCCGCCAGCACGATTTCACTGCTGCGTAAAGGAAGCTCGCCTAAGGATGTTGTTGTCGTGGCCTGCAACTTTACACCTATACCTCGCATTAACTATCGCCTCGGAGTGCCGACTGGAGGCTACTGGCGGGAACTCCTGAACAGCGATGCCAAAGAGTACGGGGGTAGCGGTGTGGGGAATGCCGGGGGTGTTGCAGCTGAAGAACAACCGGTCCACGGACGTCCATACTCTCTTAAACTAACCTTGCCGCCACTGGGGGCATTGTTCCTGAAAGCCGGGTAATCGGCACATTGCCGGGCATTCGGCACAACTCCAATTTTTGGAAGAACCGGTTGTCACCGAACATGACAGCGACACGGCTGCATTAAGGTGCCAGTAGCACTTGCAACCGGTCCAAAATGTGCCGTAATGGAACTCCTTTTCCCATGGCGGCATCGACGAACGGGGCCATCTGTTGGAGCTCCGGATGCGATCCCGAAATCATAATAACCGGCAGCTTCGGATGCCGTTGCTTAAGCCACGTAGCCAGCTCCAAACCATTCATTCCAGGCATCTCGTAGTCGAGAATGACGGCATCAATTTCTTTTTCTTTAGACTCAAACACGTGAAGTGCATGGCGGCCGCTGTTGGCGGCGATGACTTCGTACCCGTTTTGACCGAGCAGGGCTCCGTACAATTCTCGGATTGCCGCATCGTCGTCCACGCACATCACGGTAAGAGCCTTCATAGGGGAGAACTGCCCTTCTCGCTTCGCCTAAGAGGGGTCTAGGACAAAGCCACTTTGCAGTTCAGCGTGCACGTCGAATGCCACGCGCTCCATCCTTCGGAAAGACGTTCTTTTTGCCCGTCGCCACCGGCACCCGCGGCGCGAGGGCTGGCCCCGCCGCCGGTCCAGCAACCGGTTGTAGCCCTCTTCCACGTAGCTCCCGCCAACGCCGCATGTGCCGGTCGCTGATGCCCAGAATCTCCGCCGCCTGCCACCATGTAATCTTCTTCGCCATCGCCTGCAACATCACGTCTTGTACTTTCATCGCCCGCTCCATCGCGGCCCTCGGATAAGCTTCCATGCTCCGCATGGTCTCCCATCCTCACCGCCCGCAAAAGCGGACATATCATGTGCTACCGACAGTGAAAAATCATGCACATTGACATAGCGCGAATGGCCGATGTATCTTCGCCCGACGCTTGATCGTTGCCGCTCAGAGGTGTCTCCCCATTTCGTCGTCGCAACCGAGTCGCCGATATTACATTCCAGCCCCAAGGATGATCCTATGAATCGAGCTTCCTCTAAACATGAAATAAGCAGCAACACGTCTTTTATCTTTATGCTCGCACTGGCAATTTGTATCGTTATGTCGACGCCGGTTCATGCGCAACTAGTCAAGATCAGCACCGACAGTTTCCACAATTCATCCAGCCAGCACAAAACCGAAGTCGAGCCTGATACCTATTCGTGGGGATCAACGATGGTCGCGGCTTTTCAGGTAGCTCGCGTAGCCGACGGCGGCGGCGCTGATCTCGGTTTTTCTACTTCCACCGATGGAGGCAAAACTTGGACCTACGGTTCCCTTCCCGGCCTCACCGTCAACTACAAAAATGGACCCAACTCCGCGGCCAGCGATGCCTCGGTGGTTTATGACGCGAAACATGGTGTCTGGCTGATTTGCAGTCTGCCCATCGGTAACCAGGGAGACAACGTAGCCGTGAGCCGCTCCACTGACGGGCTCCATTGGGACAAACCGGTTATGGTCGACTCCAGCGGTGGAGACGACAAAAATTGGATCACTTGCGACAACAACGCCAACAGCAAATACTACGGACATTGCTACGCGGAATGGGACACGCCCGAAATCGAGATCAGTACCTCGACGGACGGCGGCCTGACCTGGGGAGCAGCCAAAACTTCCGCCGACGGCGCATTTGGATCCGGCGCTGAGCCGCTGGTGCAGCCAAACGGCCAGGTTGTAATGATTTTTCTGGGAAACGAAATGATGGCTTTTACCTCCACCAATGGTGGCGCCAGTTGGGGTTCAAGCTTCACCGTTGCTCCCGTCAACACTTTTCAGGGCAACAGCAGTTTGCGCAGCGTGGGCTTGCCATTTCCTTCGACAGGAATTGATAAATCGGGAAAGCTGTACGTGGTCTGGTCCGATTGCAGCTTCCGGTCGGGCTGCAGCACCAATGATCTGGTGCTGATCACTTCGACGAATGGAAAAAAGTGGACCAAACCTGCCCGCATTCCCATCGACGCGGTCACCAGCACCGTGGATCACTTCATCCCCGGACTGGCCGTCGATCGCAATAGCTCGGGCACCACCGCGAATGTGACCACAACTTATTATTTCTATCCGCAAGCCAACTGCGACGATTCAACCTGCCGCGTCCACGTCGGATTCACGACTTCATCGGATGGCGGCAAGACCTGGACAGCGGGAAAAGATCTCGGCGCCGGCGCTATGCAGATAAGCTGGCTACCGCAGTCGCAGAATGGTCCCATGCTCGCCGATTATTTGTCGTCGTCGTATGTAAACGGCAAAGCGTTCGGCGTGTTCATGGTGGCGAAAGCGCCATCGGGAGGCCTGTTCAACGAGGCCGCCTACACGACCAAGAGTCCGCTGGAAGCCTCCGCGTACGAGCCGCGCTTCAGTTCCAAGGGCGAGAAACGTATACCGGGCGTCCACGCAGACCGGCCGTTCCCCAGGAATCAGGGTGAGGAGCGAGAATCTCCAAGCGTGCCTCCAACAAAGTAGAAATGAAGATTGACCCAACTTAAATCTTCAGGGTGCCCCGTCCAAGCTTCGCTTGGGCGGGGTTTCTGTCTGCCGGAGCGAACGAGGACTGGCACACACCCAGCGGAAAAGGCTGCGCCATTCGTCGATAGAGATTAATGGAAAAAACCTGCGTGGGCCAACCAGCCTAGCCACCTTTTACGCTTTTTGTAAAGCTGCCCCAGCCCGATTTCTGACCGCGGCCTGTTGCCGCAAGGCGCAATCGAGATCGCACTTTTCGACATCGGTCAGCGGCCGCGAGGAGCCCTTGGGGAGATCGCCTAGCCGCAGAGGCCCGATGGCCACGCGAAGCAGTCGCAGCACCTCTATGCTCAGCTGCGCCAGCATGCGGCGGATGTGGCGATTCTTTCCCTCCTCGAGCACGATTTCGAGCCAGCTATTTTTGTCCCCACTACGCAGAATGCGGGCACTCTTTGCCCGCAGGAAAACGCCATCTCCGGTTCGGACTCCGGCGGCTATGGATGCGAGCAAAGCGGCGTCCGCAATCGCAGCAATCTGCACGTGATAGGTTTTATCGAGATGGGCCTCCGGCGCAAGCACGCGTGCCGCCCACTCGGAATCATTGGTCAGAAGCAACAGGCCTTCGCTGGCCTTGTCCAAGCGGCCGACGGGTGCGAGCCACGGCATACTTTCATCCAGATAGGCGTATACCGTCTCCCGTCCCTTTTCGTCGGAAGCCGTCGTCACCGCGCCCCGAGGTTTATTGAGCATGAAATAGACTTTCGCGTGGGCTGCGATCTCGCCGCCATCCACTTCGATTCGATCGCGTTCAGCGCGGACTGGAGCCTCGGGATTGCGACAGATTCCGCCATTCAGGGTCACGCGTCCTGCGCGGATCAGATCGCACGCCCGCGAGCGCGAGCAATAGCCAAACTTAGAAAGTGCGCGCGCCAGACCGACTCGCCGGGATGAATCCGCGGGGGACACGCTCTCATGCTAAACCAACGCAACGCTACTAAATTCGGGTGCCCTACCCTTGTTCGCGTTCTTTGCGAACAGGGTGGGATTAACCGCCGAATCCAGTGGCGCAAATTAAAATGTGTGACGAAGTCCGTGTCGTGCTCGCTCCAGTGTGCAATCCGCTTCACATTGACAGGGCGCGAGGCTCAAGTGTAGGCTCGCAGGCGCTGCTACTACCGCGTCTCGTTGCGTCCTCGAATGCTCTCCCCATTCAAACCGCGGCGGCTTTGCGGACGGTAAATCCCAGGGTATAAGGAAATCCGGATGAATCGAACTTCCCTCAGACTTCAAACTGCACGGAACACATCTGCCTTAGTCACAGTGGCCTTGATGTTCGGGATCGTGATCGCATTGGTCGCGGGCGCGCATGCCCAGGCCACGCTCGTGAAGCTCAGCACGGACACCTTCCACGACTCTGACGCCCAGCACCGCACCGAGGTTGAGCCAGATACGTTCGCCTGGGGATCCACTATAGTGAGCGGTTTCCAGGTAGCGCGCATCGCCGACGGCGGCGGCGCTGACGTAGGGTTTGCTACTTCTACGGACGCCGGCAAGACCTGGACCAGCGGCTATCTTCCCGGCTTGACCGACAACTACAAAGGCGGAAGCTTCACGGCGGCGAGCGATGCGGCTGTCGCTTACGACGCAAAACACAAGGTGTGGCTGATATCGACTCTTCCCATCATTAACAGTGATGGAGAAGCCGTGGCCACCAGCCGCTCAACGGACGGGATTCACTGGAGCAAGCCGATCATTGTTGATAACAGCGGCTCTGACGATAAGAACTGGATTACTTGCGACAACACCACTACCAGCCCACACTACGGCAATTGCTACACCGAATGGGACGAGCCTGCGCTGGGCGATCTCATTTTCATGAGCACGTCTACCGATGGCGGATTAACCTGGGGCGCAGCGATGAATACGGGCGACAACGCCAGCGGCATTGGCGGACAGCCTTTAGTGTTGCCGAATGGCACGGTGGTGGCGCCGATTTCGACATTAGGCACGATGATCGCCTTCCGCTCGACAAATGGCGGCAAAAGTTGGACCAGCAGTTCAATTATCGCCAACCAAAACTTTCGCGGAGAAGATGGTGGTCTGCGCGACGGCTTTGGCATGCCCACAGCGCAAATCGATGGCGGCGGGAAAATCTATATGGTGTGGCCGGATTGTAGCTTTCGTTCAGGATGCAGTACCGACGACCTCGTCCTGACGACATCCACCAACGGCACAACGTGGACGAAAATTGCCCGCATCCCCATTGATCCGATTTCGAGCACAGTGGATCATTTCATCCCCGGCATCGGCATTGACCGGGCCACTTCAGGAAAAACAGCTCACCTCACTGTGACTTACTACAACTATCCTGTCGCTGCCTGCAACAACTCCTGCAAACTGTACGTCGGTTATACGATCTCCGAGGATGGAGGCAAGACCTGGTCAAAGGGAAAGGAATTGGCTGGCCCCATGGAGTTAAGCTGGCTGCCTAATTCACAAAATGGGTTGATGGTCGCCGACTATCTCGCGGTCGCCTACGCGAACGGGAACCCGTTCGGCGTATTCGCCGTAGCCAAAGCTCCGTCTAATGGAGTATTCAACGAAGCGATGTACACGACCAAGGCTCCTCTTCTGGCTGCGGCGGATGAACCTCGAGTCAGTTCAAAAGGCGAGAATCCGCTTCCCAACGCCAAGGGGAAATACGTTTGGAAATATTATGACGACGATGGAAATTATCCCATCCCGCCTTCGAAGCAGGTACGACCTTCGAAGCAGAAGTAGAATTTGACATCGAACGCTGTTGCATACGAAAAGTGAAATCTCAACTCATAAGGAAAATCTAATGAAGCGAAATGCCTTGACCTTATTTACTGTTGCCCTGGTGTTTGCGATTACGCTTGCCGTGGCACCATCTGCACACGCGCAGTTCACACTGGTAAAAATCAGCGCCGATAAATTTACCAACTCCGACAGCGTGCATAAAACCGAAGTCGAGCCTGATTTCTTCTCCTGGGGAAACACGATCGTCGGCACGTTCCACGTAGCGCGCGTGCCCGGGTCAATCGGATGGGGCAGCGCTGACGTAGGCTGGTCCACCTCAACCGATGGCGGCAAGACCTGGACCTACGGCATTCTGCCCGCACTAACCGACAAGTACAAGAACGGACCGTATGGATGGGCCGCCGACCCGTCGGTCGCCTATGACGCCAAACACGGAGAATGGTTGATCTCGACCCTTCCGCTGTTGCACCAGGAAAACTCGGGCACGATCGGTGACGTTGCGGTGAGTCGTTCCTCGGATGGTATCCACTGGGGCAAACCAGTCATCGTGGATGGCACCCACCTCGACGATAAGAATTGGACGACCTGCGACAACACGCCGACCAGCCCTTACTACGGCAACTGCTACACCGAATGGGATCAGGCCTACGGCAGCGGCGATGTTCTGATGAGCGTATCGCACGACGGCGGGCTCACCTGGAGCGCAGGCGAAGCTTCGGCTGACAATGCGGGTGGACTCGGCGGCGAGCCCGTGGTTCAGCCGAATGGCACTGTGATCGTGCCATTCTCTGGTGGCGGCATTGACGCTTTTCGCTCGACCGATGGCGGCAAAACATGGAGTACGACAGTAGTCATCGCCAACCCCACCACTCACCAGGATGACGGCGACATTCGCGCGGGATTCAATCTTCCCAGCGCAGCCATCGATGGTTCTGGCAAAGTCTACGTCGTGTGGTCGGATTGCCGTTTCCGTAGCGGCTGCCCAGCCAACGATGTCGTAATGAGCAGTTCCGCCGACGGCAAGACCTGGAGCGCGGTCACACGCATTCCAATTGATTCCGTCAAAAGCACGGTCGATCACTTCCTGCCCGGCGTCGGCGCCGATCCGGCTACCAAGGGCAAGAGCGCTCATCTCACCATCGTTTACTATTTCTATCCGGTGTCGGCCTGCAACAATTCGTGCCAGCTCGAGGTCGGCTTTACCACTTCTGAAAATAGCGGTAAGACCTGGACCGCAGGAAAAAAATTGGCTGGCCCGATGAAATTAACCTGGTTACCGCTCTCCGACCAAGGCTACATGGTCGCGGATTATATTGGGGTCACGTATACCAATGGCGGGGCGCGCGGGATTTTTCCTGTGGCCTTTGCGCCTTCTGGTGGCTTGCTGAACGAAGCCATGTACACCACGAAGGAAGCGCTGTTGGCGGCGCCGGGCGAGCCTCGCTTGAGCTCGAAAGGCGAGAAGCCCGTCGCCGGAGCCAAGTCTGATCATGAGATGAAGTTCTACTACGATGACGAGGGCTTGAGGCCAATTCCTCCATCGCGACAGATTCCGCCGCAGAAATAAATTGGCGGAACTTGATTTGAAACGCCAGCGTTACCAGCGCTGGCGTTTTTCTTTTGCGCATTTCTGGCATGCTCTGGACTGCGCGCCCGGCAAGCATTTCGACCGATTTTCCACATTCGAAATTTCAGTGAGAGCGCAGCTTCGTAATCATGTACCGGCCTTGTCATGCGGAAATAAACGATCTGCAGGCGAGAGACTAAACACTACACATCTGCCTTTGCACCAAATCCGGTCACTGGCTTGTGGAGCGGCTGCACTCAGCTGCGTTTAAAGCACATACGCTCTCGCGTTTTTCGTTGACTCCCACAATAGGAAGAGTAAAAACATAATCGTTCTTTGACACGTTCTGAGTTTATCCGGTTGGCGCGGCGTCCGGGACTCAAGCAAAGTCACTCTGCGGCATCGCAAGATGAAATGTGGAGAGGGCGAGCGAGGGTCTATAGCAAAGCGCTGGTTGAGGCGAACCCGAACATCATGTCAAAGGCAGGATAGAGTCCCGAGGCGTTGAACAAGTTTTTCCGGTTGGCGGTAAGCCCGGAGCCCAAGCAAGGATCGGTAATTGCAGTCCGCAAGGATAGTAATTATGTCAGGTCAGCAAGGGTCTAACGCGAGCTACTGGCCGAGACGAATGAGATCAACACCACCTCGGGACTCTTAGTGTTTTGTGAGGAGCTTTTAGCTCTTAGCTTTTGGCTGTTAGCTTGAATCTCCGGAGCCAGCTGAATGGAACATGTAGGGACGGGCGCCTCGCGCGTTCCCACACGGTTATCGTGGTTATCGGCAAACCCCTCGATCTTGCCTCGATAGCTAAATTCTTCTCCTTCCACGTACAATATCGAATTCCCTGCTACTCAGGATTTTCAACTATGCATCGCTGGTCTGAACTGTTTATTCCTACGCTGCGCGAGGCGCCTGCGGACGCTGAAGTCGCCAGCCATAAGTTTCTGGTGCGGGCTGGGTACATTCGCCAGCTTGCCGCAGGACTTTACTCTTATTTGTTTCTGGGAAACCGGTCGTTCAACAAGATCATGGCGATCGTTCGTCAGGAGATGGACAAGATCGGGCAAGAATTTTACTTGCCGGCGCTGCATCCGCGCGAGCTTTGGGAAACGAGCGGGCGCTGGTCGTTGATGGGCGAGAATTTGTTTCGCCTGAAAGACCGTAAAGGCACCGATCTTTGCCTCGGCATGACCCATGAAGAAGTCATGGCCGACATTGCGCGCAAGGAACTGCGCAGCTATAAGCAGCTGCCGCAAATCTGGTATCAGATTCAGTCGAAGTTTCGCGATGAGCCGCGTCCGCGGTCCGGGCTTTTGCGAGTGCGGCAATTCATCATGAAAGATTCGTACTCGTTCGACATCGACGCGGCGGGGCTCGAAATTTCCTACAGGAAGCATTACGACACTTACCGCCGCATCTTTGACCGGTGCGGGCTGAAGTACATGGTCGTCGAGGCGGACTCGGGTGCGATGGGCGGCAAGGAGTCGCACGAGTTCATGGTGCGCACGCCGGCGGGCGAAGACCAGATTGTCAGCTGCGAAAGCTGCGACTACGCCGCGAATCTTGAAAGGGCAATCTCGAAACTTTCGCCGGTCGATGAACTTGCGGTTGAAGGAGACGGGAAACCGGTTGAAGTCCATACGCCGGGAATGAAGACGATTGAGGACGTAGCGCGCTTTCTCGGAGTGTCGCCGAAAAATAAGATCAAAACCCTGGCTTACATAGCCGAGGAGCCCGGCACCAAAACAAGCAAGCCAAAGCTTCGCGCCGTCGTGGCCCTCATGCGCGGCGACCACCAGCTCAACGAAGCGAAGTTTAATGCCGCAGTCGGCGGGAAACCAACACGTCCCATGCAGGAGGATGAGATCACGCAGCTATTCAGTTCTCCGGCAGGATTTTTGGGGCCGATTGGGATCGATTGGGCCAAGGACATGAAGGACGGAGACCGTCCGGTGTTGCTGGTCGACAAAGCTTTGGAGGGAAGGAATAATTTGATCGCCGGGGCGAACAAAGAAGATTACCATCTGAAAAACCTGACTCCCGGCCACAACTTTCAGCCGACTACCTATGTTGATCTGCGGAGTGTTGTCGCGGGAGAAGCCTGTCCTAACTGCGGCGGGGCGCTGCGCATTGATACAGCGGTTGAAGTCGGCCACATCTTCAAACTGGGATACAGATATTCCGAATCCATGGGCGCGAAGGTACTCGACCGCAACGGCAAAGAGGTTTTGCCGATAATGGGATGTTACGGGATTGGGATTGAACGCATTCTTACCGCGGCTGTCGAGCAGAATAATGATGAGAACGGTTTTGCGTTGCCGCCGTCGATTGCTCCCTTCGAGATCGTCGTTTGTCCCATTAACATTAAAGATGAGGTTCAGCTTAAAGCTGCCGTTGACATCGCAAACCGTCTGGAATCAATTGGATTAGAGGTGTTGCTTGATGATAGGGATGAACGGCCGGGGGTCAAGTTCAAGGATGCTGACCTGGTGGGCATACCTTATCGGGTTAACGTGGGCAAGAAGGTTACCGAAGGTACTGTGGAAGTGGTTCAGCGCTCGACACGCGAAATGCACGATGCTAGCATCGCGGAAATAACCGATTATTTCAAAGCTTTACGGCCTGCGCGCTGATTGGATCCCGGCGTGTTTGGCCCGAGCCGGGAGCAGCGCGATGGGGACGATCAAACTTATCTTCGGCATCTGCATGATTGTCGCGGGAATCTATCTCGGGGCGGAATTGATCCCTGTTTACTACGAAAACTATCAATTCACGGACATTGTGAAGACCGAAGCCACGCTGGAAACCTACACCAGCAAGCCGGAAGACGATATTCGCGACATGCTGTACAAAAAGGCGCAGAGTATGGACATTCCGCTGACCAGGGATCAGATCAGAGTTCAGCGTCATGGAACTCAGGGTACTGGCTCTCTTACTATCAGCGCGCCGTATACCGTCCATCTCGATTTGCCCGGCTATCCTGTTGACCTGCATTTCGATGCCTCCACTGAAAACAAGAGCCCGTTCTAACCCGGCTGTGCATTGTTTGTGATTTAGAATAGGGACTGGAGTGCAGTTCTGGAACTTGTCGCGATTCGCGGTGTCTTAGTTATTACAGCGGCTCGTTATTGCGACGGTTCGGCTCCGCTATGGGGATAACGAATTCGCAGGCGCTGTCATCTCACTGAAGAGTGAGGCGTCGGATTTGCGATACTCAGGCAGCTCCGCCAATTGAAGTGGCTATCAAGCTTAAAATTCCGAGGAGAAAGAAACGAACTACAACTGGCAAGGGATTCGTCTCCGGTGATCCGGTCATTCGCATCGCCCTGGCCGTTTTCATAGTGCTGTCGGTCGTCCTCAGCGCATGGTCTTCCTACTACTACCTTAAATACGATCACATTATTGATCAGCGTTTTAAGGGGCCGGTTTTTAGCAGTTCGGCCACGATCTATGCTTTGCCGCGTGCAGTCAAAGTAGGCGAGAAGGTTGATCCGCACGAGATCGCAGTGCAGCTTCGCCGGGCTGGGTATGCGGAAAACGATGGCAAGGCGCCAATGGGAAGCTATCGGGCGCTGAAAAATAGTATTGAGATCAAGCCGGGTCCTCAGTCTTACCATAGCCCGGAGCCGGCGACTATTCACATACAGGACGGCAAGGTATCCAGCATCAGTTCAAATTCTGGCGACCTCGACGCCTACGAGCTCGAACCGCGGATGATTACTGCGCTGTTCGATGCCGAGCAGCGTTCCAAGCGGCGGCTGGTGAAGTACGATGACATCCCTAAAATACTGGTGGATGCGGTGCTCGCAATTGAGGACCGGCGATTCTTCCAGCACGGCGGGGTGAATTTTATTCGCTTAGGCGAGGCTGCCTGGGTTGATATTACGCGGCAGAAGCATGAGCAGGGTGGATCGACCATCACCATGCAATTATCTCGGGCATTTTTTCTGACTCCGGAAAAAACCTTCAAGCGCAAGATTGTGGAAATGCTGATTGCGATGCAACTGGAACAGAAGTTCAGCAAGCAGCAGATTTTCGAGTTTTACGCCAATCGCGTGGACCTTGGACAGCGCGGTTCGTTTACCATCAGCGGCTTTGCCGAGGCTTCGCAGGCTTACTTCAATAAAGACCTGAAGGACATTACGCTCCCTGAGGCCGCGCTCATCGCAGGGCTGATTCAGGCGCCGAGTTATTTGTCGCCTTATCGCCATCCTGAACGAGCAACAGAACGCCGCAATCTGGTGCTGGATAGCATGGTCGAGACTCATGCGATCACCAGAGAACAGGCGGATAAGGCGAAAGCAAGCCCGTTGAAGCTGGCGCCTCCGAACGTGGAAGCCAGCGATGCGCCGTACTTTGTCGATTTGGTTCGCGACGCCGTGATCAGCCGGTTGAATGAGCGCGAGCTTAACGAGCAGTCATACCGCATCTACACGACTCTGGATCCCGATCTGCAGCGGGCGGCAGCACAAGCGGTCGACACCGGCATGAAGCTGGTCGATGATCAAATTACGAAGCGGCGCACCAAGAAAATAAAAATCGGCAAGAACAAGTACGAAACCAAAGTTGCACCCGGACCGCAGGCACAGGTAGCTTTAGTCGCTATTGATCCGCACACGGGAGCAGTCCTCGCTTTGGTGGGGGGAAGGAACTACGGATTCAGCCAACTGAATCATGCAGTCGCGCGGCGTCCTACTGGATCGATCTTCAAGCCGTTTGTCTACGCAGCTGCAATGAACACTGCCGTGGACGGGGCAAATCCGGTATTTACGCCCGCTTCGATGGTTACCGACCAGCCGAGCACTTTTTCTTACGGCGATCAGATCTACGAGCCGCGAAATTATAAAGAGGAATATCACGGCGATGTGACTGCGCGGTACGCGCTGGCAATGTCGTTGAACAATGCAACCGTGAAATTGGCTGAAGAAGTTGGCTATGACAAAGTTTCAGATTTGGCCAAGTCTGCGGGAATCACTTCGGTGAAACCCACGCCAGCCATGGCCCTCGGCTCCTACGACGCTACTCCTCTAGATATGGCGGCCGCTTACACAGTATTTGCGAATGCGGGGCTGCGCATTTCCCCGCTAATAGTCAATTCGGTGCGCAATGCTGCCGGGGATGTTGTCATGGATTTCAAGCCAGACAAGCGCCAGGTGCTCGACCCGCGGGTTTCGGCGGTGATGACCAATATGATGGAAGGTGTGTTGAACTTTGGAACTGCGTATGAAGTGCGTACCCTCGGTTTTACTGCGCCCGCTGCTGGCAAAACCGGAACCTCCCACGACGGCTGGTTTGCCGGCTACACCAGCAATCTTCTCTGCATTGTCTGGGTCGGCTTTGACGATTACAGCGACATCCGCCTGAGCGGAGCTCAGACCGCCGCGCCCATCTGGGCGGAGTTCATGAAGAAAGCAGTTGCGCTCTCCGAATACTCCGACGTGAAGTCCTTCGCGCAACCGGCTGGGGTCGTGGATGTGCAGTTGGATAAAAGTACAAACCTTCTGGCCACGCCGGCTTGTCCACAAACTTATACGGCGGCATTCATCGCAGGAACCGAGCCGAATCAAACCTGCGATCAGCCGGTGGGGGTCAAGGGATTTTTCTCGCGAATACTCGGGTTAGGCGAGAAGCCGCTTCCACCTCCAGCGCCTGGGGGGACGCAGGCCATAGCTTCGCCCGGCACAGTCACGCAGGACGCCAATGCTACAGAGCAGGACGGAAAGAAAAAAAAGGGGTTCTTTGGCAAAATTGCGGGTATCTTTAAAGATGACAAACAGTCCAACCCTCCGCCCAATCCACCGGTTCCGGCGGGTAATGGGCCTCAGTGAAGGAACATTATTTGCCATGAAGGTGTCAATGAGTGTGTAGGGTTCGCCCGATTCTTATCGGAGGTGAGCTATGCGTGGTAAATCACTCTTCTGCCTGCTGATCCTGATCGCTTCTTCTGCGTTAATTCTTCAAGCTCAAAATTCGAATTCAGAACTGGTGCAGATAAATCCGCCTACGATCAGGCGTACTGAGCCGCCCTCTGCTACTGCGACCGTCGAGGAGTTGGAGAAGCGCGGAGACGAGCTGCGCCTGGAGAAAGATTATCTGGACGCTCTGGATTATTATCGGGCAGCTCTCGCCAGGGACCGGAATAACGCGCGCATCTATAACAAGGCTGGGATCGCTGAACTACTGGTGCAACGCTTCCACGAAGCCGGAAAAGACTTCGAACATGCGGTTCACCTCGACCACCAGTTTGCCGACGCTGTAAACAATCTTGGTGTAATCGATTACGAAGCAAAAAAGTACCGGTCAGCCATTAAGCAATACGAAAAAGCAATCAAGCTGGAGCCGGGATCGGCTTCTTTCTACAGCAACATGGGTGCGGCTTACTTCGGCAAGAAAGAGTTTGAGAAAGCCAGCGACGCCTACACCAAGGCTATGGAAATCGATCCCAACATCCTGGACCGGACCTCGCATAACGGAATATCAGCCCAGTTGCCGTCGCCAGCTGACCGCGCACGTTACGACTACGTTATTGCCAAGCTCTGGGCCAAGCAGGGAGATCGGGACCGGTCGCTGCAGTACCTGCGGCGTGCCATGGAAGAGGGATACAAGGGGATCAACGACGTATACAAGGATCCCGAGTTTGCCGGGCTACGGACGGACGCCCGTTTTACCGAGCTGATGGCGTCGCGACCGCCGGCAATTCCAGAGTAAGCCTAACTTTTCCAAGGCTTTATAAATTCACCAAAATTATGTGACTGGGGACGAAACTTTCTCCTCGGGCCGGGTTTTTATTCAGTAATGACTCCTGAAAGCAACAGGGTGAGTAAGGAGCGGTAGCCCGTCGGTTGTCGACCCGAGCACGCCCCAAGCAGACAACCGGCGGGCTTTTTCGTATCAGCGGTTTCCCATTACCAAGTGCAAATCCCGCACGTCTGCATCCAATAAGTAACGCCGAGCCTACCCGGATTTGTGGCTATCCACACTTCCCCGTATAGGCGAATAATTAACGAAACTTTGTGCTAAAATGCGGCCAATGATTTCCCCTCCCTCAGCTCTCGACTGGGCTCACCCGCTTGTCAGGGAGTGGTTTGTTCGCCGCTTCAGCACGCCTACTGAGCCGCAGGAGCAGGGCTGGCCGCACATCCTGGCGGGTCATACCACCCTGATATCCGCGCCTACCGGCTCAGGTAAGACTCTCGCCGCATTTCTCGCTTGCATTGATCGGCTGGTGCGTAAGGCTTTGGAAGGCGACCTTCAGGATCGCACTGAAGTTCTCTATGTTTCGCCGCTGAAGGCGCTTGGCAACGACATTCAGAAGAACCTCGAAATACCGCTCGGCGAGATTTTGCAGATGGCGGGCGAGCGAGGGCTGCTGATGCCACAAATCCGCACTGCGGTGCGAACTGGCGACACGCTTATGCCGGAGCGGCGGGCGATGCTAAAGCGTCCTCCGCATATTCTGGTGACGACGCCGGAGTCTCTGTACATTCTGCTGACTGCGGAAAAAAGCCGCGCGATATTGCGCGATGTCGAAACTGTGATCGTCGACGAAATCCACGCGGTAGCAGACGACAAACGAGGAGCGCACCTCACGCTTTCGCTCGAGCGCTTAGAAGCGTTGACTCATCGGCCGCCGGTCCGCATTGGCCTCTCGGCTACACAAAAGCCGATTGAGCAGGTGGCGCATTTCCTCACCGGCAATGGGCGCCCCGACCCGATCATCGTCAACGTTGGGCACAAACGCAAGCTCGATCTCGGAATTGAAGTTCCCGCCAGTACACTCGGCCCCATCGCCAGTAACGAAATGTGGGAGGAAATTTATAACCGGCTGGTCGAACTGATCGAGCAGCACCGGTCAACTTTGGTTTTTGTGAACACACGGCGGCTTTCGGAGCGGATATCGCACCATCTGGCAGAAAAACTTGGGCCGGACAACGTCGCAGCTCACCACGGGAGCCTGTCGCGCAAATTGCGTCTGGCGGCGGAAAAGAAACTTAAAGATGGCGAGGTCAAAGTGTTGGTCGCGACGGCTTCGCTGGAATTGGGAATCGATGTTGGCACCGTGGACCTGGCGGTGCAGATCGGCTCTCCGCGGGCCATTGCCGTGGCACTGCAGCGCGTGGGAAGGTCCGGCCACTGGCGTGGCGCAGTTCCCAAAGGACGATTCTTTGTCACCACGCGCGACGAACTTCAGGAGTGTGCAGCTCTGGTGCGAGCTATCCGTCAAGGCGATTTGGATCGCATCATGATTCCTGATTCGCCGTTGGATATTTTGGCGCAACAGATCGTGGCTATTTGTGCGGCTGGCGGTCAGGGGCGGACATTCCTGTCCGACTCTGGTGATGGGAAAAATCACGCTGTAGTTAACTCCGATGACTCGTTCTCCACTGGCTTTGATAGGCGGACAGGAATGTCCGCCCCACACGAGGCTGCGCCACACGATCCCGGGTGGGATGAAGACGAACTGTTTGAGCTGGTGCGGCGAGCTTATCCCTATCGAAATCTTTCGCGCGAGACTTATGAAGCGGTTCTGGAAATGCTCTCCGAGGGCATAGCCTCGCGCCGTGGACGCTATGGCGCTTACCTGCATCGCGATCGCATCAATCGTAAATTGCGGGCGCGGCGCGGCGCGCGGCTGGCATCAATCACCAGCGGCGGCGCCATCCCTGAGACGGCGTTGTTCACTGTGGTCGCTCAGCCGGAAGGAATGGTGGTGGGCACGCTCGACGAGGACTTCGCGGTCGAGAGCAATGCGGGCGACATCGTGCTGCTGGGCAATACTTCCTGGCGGATTCGCCGCGTTGAGGGTAAATCGGGACGCGTGCTGGTTGAAGATGCGCATGGCGCAGCGCCTACGGTTCCCTTCTGGCTCGGAGAGGCCCCGGCGCGAACCGAAGAGCTGTCTTTGCATGTGGCCGATCTGCGGCAACAGATCAGCGATCGGCTGCCAAATATCTCGCCGATCGGGATTTCATTCAGCCAGCCCGAAGTTGCCGACGCGATTGCGTGGTTGAAAGAGGAATGCGGTTTGGACGATTCAGGCGCCGAGCAGATGATCGAATACATTTTGCAAGGGCGCGCGGTGCTGGGAGCGGTGCCGACACAGCAGACGATTATTGCGGAACGGTTTTTCGATGAAGCCGGCGGAATGCAACTGGTGATCCACTCACCATTCGGTGGGCGGATTAACAAGGCTTGGGGACTGGCTTTGCGCAAGCGCTTCTGCCGCAGCTTTAACTTCGAATTGCAAGCCGCGGCTACGGACAACGGCTTGAACATTGCCCTTTCTGAGCAACATAGCTTTCCCCTGGCTGACGTTTTTCATTTTTTGAATGCGGAGACGGTGCAGCCAATTTTGGAACAGGCTGCGCTGGCTTCGCCGATTTTCGGAACCCGCTGGCGCTGGGATGCGAATCGCGCACTGGCTTTATTGCGGTTTCAAGGGGGCAAGAAAGTTCCGCCGCAGATTCAGCGCATGCGGTCGGACGATTTGCTGGCGTCGGTGTTCCCTGATGTTGCCGCGTGTCAGGAAAATATCGAGGGAGACATACGGATTCCCGATCATCCTCTGGTGAACGAAGTCATGAAGGACGTTCTTACCGAGGCGATGGATCTAGAAGGGCTGAAAAATCTGTTGCGCGGAATGGATGATGGCCGCATCCGCTGCGTGGCTGTTGACACGCCTGTGCCGTCGCAGTTCTCGCATGAGATTCTCAACGCGAATCCGTATGCCTATCTCGATGATGCTCCGCTTGAAGAACGGCGGGCGCGCGCGGTGGAGATGCGGCGGATTCTCCCGGAATCGGTGTTGGAGGAAGTGGGGAAACTTGACCCCGCGGCAATTGCGCAGGTTCGCGAAGAGGCATGGCCGGATGTGCGCGATGCCGACGAATTGCATGATGTGTTGCACACGCTGATCGCGGTACCCGCAGACCATGTAGGGACGGACGGCCACGTCCGTCTGGCGGAGCACAGCTCCGCAGTTGCTGGCGAGCTTCTGCTTGCCCAACCGGACGAGGGCGTCCGGGGCTTTGTGGACAATCATGAGTGGGCTGCGTATTTTCAGCAATTGATTGAACACGGGCGAGCGATCAACGCTTTTAATGACGGCAAGCACTACTGGGTCGCCGCCGAGCGGGCTCAGATGTTTTCGCTGCTTTTTCCGGCGGCCACGTTTGATCGACCTACTATCGAGATCAAAAGCGCACTTCCCTCTCGCGATGATGCTTTGCTCGTGCTGGTTACCGGCTGGATGGCACATTTAGGTCCTGTAACGGCCGGACAGTTGGGGTCTTTGCTCAGGCTTCCGGTTTCTGAAATCGAAAAGGCGCTGCTGCGCATGGAAGCTAGCGGAACCATCTTGCGGGGAAAGTTTACCGAGCAGGCAATGCGGGCGGGGACGCCGGAGATTGAATGGTGCGAGCGAAGGTTGCTGGCGCGCATTCATCGGCTCACGGTTGCTACTCTGCGTAAGCAGATCGAGCCCATTACGGCGGCACAGTTCATGCGCTGGCTGCTGCGATGGCAGCATGTTGCGCCGGGAACGCAGGTTCAGGGTGAACGCGCAACGCTCGACGTATTACGCCAGCTTCAGGGCTTCGAAATTCCCGCAAGCGCGTGGGAACGGCAAATTCTTGCACGGCGCGTCGCCAATTACGATCCCCAATGGCTCGATCAGCTTTGCCTTACCGGCGCTGTAGGTTGGGGGCGGTTGTCGCCGCATCCGGCCACGCTCGAGGATTCTGCGGCGGGCAAACGGCGGCTGATTCCAACTAGCGTCGCTCCGATTACATTTTTCGTTCGCGATGAAGCGGATTGGATGACTCCGCATAATCCCGCCGCCAATCAGCCTGAAGGTCGCGGCTTGAGCGAGGGAGCGCGGCAGGTGCTGGATTTTCTGCGGCAGCGCGGAGCTTCGTTCTTCGCCGACATCGTTCGGGGCACCGGGAAATTGAAAGCAGAAGTCGAAACGGCTTTGTGGGAACTGGTGGCGGCGGGCGTGGTCACTGCCGATGGCTTTGATAATCTGCGTTCTCTCATCGATCCCAAACGGCGGGCGGGGCAGGGCAGCGGACGTACGGCGCGTCCGCGGCACAGCTCAGGACGCTGGGCTCTGCTTCATACTGATCAGGCGATCGAACGCAACCGAACAGTCGAAGCTACCTGCTGGATGCTGCTCAAACGCTACGGAATTGTTTTTCGCGATGTGTTGGCGCGAGAAACAAATCTGCCCAAGTGGCGTGAGTTGCAAATGGCATTTCGCCGGCTCGAAGATCGCGGAGAAATTCGCGGCGGCCGTTTCGTGGATGGATTCCTGGGCGAGCAATTTGCCTTACCGGTTGCGGTTGAGTCGTTGCGGGCCACTCGGAAGATGCCTTCGACCGGCGAAGTAATCACGCTCTCGGCGGCCGATCCTTTGAACCTGGTCGGCATCCTGGTTCCGAGCGAGCGGGTTCCCGCGATCTCAGGACGGACTCTGAGCTTTCGCGACGGAGTTCCTGTCGACCAAGTAGACACTCATGGTTCGCCGCAACGATCCGCGGCTGCGGACTGATTCTGTTGTGCGCTTCGGAAGCCCTTGAGCCGCTGAGCTTCCCTTAATATCTGGCTGGTAATTGCGACCGGGAGCAACTCAAAGGGACGCATGTCCCCCGTCTTCTCCCGATATGCCTGGAGCGCCTGATCCACAAAGATCTTGTCCATGGTCGGATCGAAGAATTCAGAGAAGAATGAAAATCGGGAGTCTGACGAGGGGGTCTCTCAGGCTCCCGATTGGCCTTACCCTGGCAAGACTGCCAAAAGCGCTTCCCCCATCGCTTCGCCAGGTCAGGGCGTGCACTCGTCTATGCACGTGTGGGACCACGTTGTAGCAGCGCTGCCGGATTTGCAAGTAATTGATTTAGCGTGCTCAAAAACCGAAGGCACCTTTCTTCTCGGGGAAAAACCTATCCGAACGGATAGTTCAAACTATCGATTCGGATAGTGGTTCGCGAGCCGCCGTTTTATCTCTCACTGTAAGTCTCAGGCAGCTACCTGGGCCTGCTCCAGAAAGTGCTGCAGATTTTCCGCAGCCCTGACGCCATAACGCGGCTCAATGCCCATTGCTGACTGCTTCCGAAATGCAGCGATGTCACCCGCCTCATGCGACCAGTTCTGGGGATGGGAGACGCTTTCATACATCCACAGATTGAAAGCGCGGCCAAAAACTGCTTCTGCCGGGGTGACTGTGCACCCATCGGTCTTTGCGGCAGCAATCGGGAGAATGGAAGTGTCGCCCAATTCCATGTAGGCGAGCAGGCGCGCTGCGGCTCCGGCGCCGTGCGTGGGCTTGATGCCCAAGCTTAATTGTTTGCGGAAAAGGGCAACGTCGTCGCTCTCGTGCGACCACTCTTGTTCGTGTCGGACAGCCTGATCCATCCACAAATTGAAGGCACGGGCAAAAACTGCTTTGGCCGGTGACGACGAAACCGTCCTGCCGCGCAACAGGGCTGGTAATTCTGCCACCGCCGCTTTTGTGGCGCTAAGCGCGAACAAACCCGCGCTCCCCAATACCAAGAAATTGCGTCGATCTACTGTCATAACTTCCTCTCCATTCTCGAGGCCACGCGGCCGGCGCAGGCACGTCACTTAAATCCTTGGTGCCGGTTACGCCTGTTTGTATTTTGTGCTTTTAGGTGCAAGGCTCAGACCACGTGCGGCTGTGGGCCCGTACTTCCGCCGGCCCGAAAATGACTGATTTAACGGTCTTCATTGGTTGCGAAACTGTGCTGATCCATTTCCACAGTTACTCGCATATCCGAATGGGTGGTTAACTATCTGTTCGGATAGTAGAAAGACCGCATATACTTTTATTAAACCTGCAAAAATGTGTTACAGAGGTTGCGCGCGCAGGGAGAGCTGAAAGTGAACCCAAGGCTGCTGGTAATTGCCGGACCATTGAAGGATTCGACATTTGCCCTGCCCAGCGCCGAAATTCACATAGGACGCGACCCATCGAATTTGCTTGCCATCGGCGATCCTTCTCTGTCGCGGCGCCATTGCGCACTTACGCGCGACAGCGAAGGTTACAAGATCCGCGATCTCGATAGCCGTAATGGAACGCAGGTAAACGGAGTTAGTGTGAAGGAGGCAAGACTGCGCCATGGAGACCAGATTGCGGCAGGAGACTCTGTTTTCGTCTTACTGCTTCAAGAGGACCGAGAGGAATCTACAAACGACCGAGTCGAATACGAAGATAGTTTGACGCAAGCGACCGCGCAGTTCCGTCCGCAAGATGTGCTCTATCTGCAACCGGATCGGATTCTCAAAGAGCTGCCGGCAAATTCCCGCGTAGCACGAAACCTGAATGCACTGCTTAAGATCAGCCGGATCGTGCACTCGATCCGCGATCTTGAGGAACTGCAGGGGCAGATCCTCGATCTGATTTTTGAAGTCGTGCCAGCCGAACGCGGCGCGATATTGCTGGATGGCAAGGTCGACGAGCACTTTGGGTCTGTCTACACGCGCCAACGCATCGCCAAGTCTGTGTTGCCGGTTCGCATTAGCCGCACCATTGCTCGTCAAGTCATGAAAGAAGGGTTGGCGATTCTTGGAGCAGACGTTCCGGCTTCAACCGGTCTGGCGGGCGTCGAAAGCCTGGTAGATTGCCAGATTCGCTCCCTCCTCTGCGTGCCGTTGACTATGTTCCAGAAGGTAACGGGATGCATTTATCTGGATACTTGCAATTCGGCCAACCGCTTCGACGAAGATCATTTGCAATTCGTCGCCGCCATTGCGGGAACGTCCGCGGTGGCTTTAGAGAATGCGCGTCGAATGCAGTGGCTGGAGCAGGAAAACCTCAGACTTTCCGCCGAGATCAGTCTCGATCACAATCTGATTGGCGAGAGTCCTCGGATGAAAGAGGTTTACCAATTCCTGGCCCGAGTGGCACCCACGGATTCGAACGTGCTTCTGCAAGGCGAAAGCGGAACGGGAAAAGAACTGGCGGCCCGCGCCATCCATCGCAACAGTCCGCGTTCGAGCAAACCGTTTGTTGCGATCAATTGCGCTGCTATTCCCGAAGGCCTGCTGGAGAGCGAACTCTTTGGCCACGAAAGAGGAGCATTTACCGGGGCTGTAGCGCAGAAAAAGGGCCGTCTCGAAATCGCCAACGGCGGCGTGGTCTTCCTGGATGAAATCGGAGAACTTGCCCCTGCCTTACAGGTAAAGCTGCTCCGCGTGCTACAGGAGCGTGAGTTTGAGCGCGTGGGTGGTATGCGTCCGATTTCGGTAGATATACGTTTGATCGCTGCCACCAATCAGGATCTAAACGAAGCAGTGAAGGCAGGAACCTTTCGCAAGGACCTCTTCTATCGACTGAATGTTCTTTCTTTGGTCATGCCGCCGCTGCGCGAGCGTCGCGAAGATATTCCAATACTGGCCGAATATTTCGTAACCAAATACATCAAGAAGCTCAATAGCCGGATCAAGAAGCTTTCTGCAGATGCAATCGCGTATCTGGTGAATTATGACTGGCCGGGTAATGTGCGTGAATTGGAGAATGCCATTGAGCGCGCGCTCGTGCTGAGCCCGTCCGATGTAGTTCAACCGGAGGATCTGCCGGAATCGATTCTGGAAAAAGGCGTCACTTCGAGCGACGAAGCAGCCAACTATCACCACCAGGTGAAAGAACTGAAGAAACAGTTGATACTCAATGCGCTCGAACAAACCGAACGCAACTACACCGAAGCTGCGGAACTGCTTGGCGTGCACGTAAATTATCTGCATCGCCTGATTCGCAATCTCGATCTCAAAGAGGCGCTTCGCTCGTCACCGAATGCGCGCGCCGCAACCGAGCAGGCGAACAGAAGAGGCTCAAGGCAGCTTGAGACTTAGCAAAGTTGCCGGATTCAAATAAACTCCTTGCCAGCGCACGGCCACGTGCAGGTGCGGTCCAGTCGCGCGACCCGTTCCGCCGCTCACGGCGATCGTCTGCCCGGTCGTCACATGGTCTCCTTCCTTCACCTCGATCTTAGACAGATGCATGTACAGAGTGAGCAAGCCTTGCCCATGGTCGAGCACAACGCAATTGCCTTCAAAGAACAAAGGCCGGGCCAGGAGCACGGTTCCGGCGTTCACTGCTGCGACCGGAGTACCTTCCGGCACAGCATAATCCAGACCTTGATGCGTACTCTGTACTTTTCCATTGAAGGTGCGCGAGGTTCCAAACACATCTGAAATCTGTGCTTTCACCGGGGGACGAAAACTGCCAGCCCACTCTTGCTCAGGAGTCACGTGTGCGAATGCGTGTTCTTTAAGGGTCTTGTCTTCACCAATTTTATGAACCTGCTCGGAATTGGGTTCTGTGTATTGTTTAGGAACACTGGCGACAATGCTGTGATAATGACCTTTGCTAATTGTGATCCGTTTTTTTAACGAAATGTCCTTGTTCGAACTAATCGTTGCATCCAATTCCAACGGATAACTCCCCGGCCGCGTTTCCAGGCTTGCACCCGCAAATCCGTACCAGACTTTACCGTGGGAATCAGAAGAAAAGAACACTTCGTGCCCCAGCCATTTGCCAGAAAGCGAGGTTAATCGTTGCTGCGAAGTAACGCGAAGGATGATAGGAGATCCATTGACTGGGGCTGTGGGCTGCCAGTGAACATTCAGCTCTGGAGCCTTGACGGTCGATTTTGCGGCCGGGACATCAGATGCACAAAGAGAAATCGCGCCCAGCGCCCCTACAAATAGCACCGCAACGCTGCCGCGGCAGATGCGACGAAATGAGAAAGCAGCCATTGAAAGTCAGGTTAGCATCGATAGCGGCCGCTTGCCTTGCTGAAGTGCATAAAAGGTAATTCCGGCTTCGTGCGTTGAGTCGTAAACTGTTGTACCGCAAGTGGAACACCAAGGTAACCAGGCTGCAGTCCTTTTAGCCAGACAATTCCCTCAAGCTGAGCCAGAATCTTCTAATGTCACCGAAGCTGCCACGCCAGTTGGGCGCAGAAGTGTTTATCGGGTCTATGACCCTGGCGGCGATGGCGTGTTTCTGGTTCGCATTTACCCATTGGCATTCCAGCGATCCTCTTAAATTTTCTTGCTATCTGGCTGTGGCGCTTCTGGCTTCGTTCCTGAAGATAAAACTACCTGGCATCAACGGAACCATGTCGGTGAACTTTTTGTTCATTCTCCTCGGGGTTTTGGAGATGAGTTTCTCGGAAACGCTGGTGATTGGTTTCGCGGCGTTTCTGGTTCAGTCCTACTGGAAATCTTCCAAGCGACTGCAGCCGATCCACGTCATTTTCAATCTCTCTTATCTGCCAGTTGGGACCGCGGCTGCGTACTACATTTACCAGGTTGTTACTACACATGGGCTGCATCAACACGATCCTCTCGCGGTGCTCGCAGTCGCGATCACGTATTTTGCAGTGAATACGTTTGCCATGGCAACCATCATTCGGTTGACCGAAGGCAAGCCGGTCTTGAAGGTCTGGTCGGAATGTTATTTCTGGTTCTTTCCTTACTACCTGGTTGGTGCGGCAATTGCCGGTTTAGTCAGTTTTTTGAATCGCCATATCGGATGGCAGTCCTCGCTACTGGTTTTGCCTCCGGTATATCTCATGTACCGGTCTTATCGGCTTTATCTCGGAAAACTCGAGGATGAAACGCGGCATGCCGAGCAGGTATCGAACCTGCACTTGCGAACCATCGAAGCGCTTGCGTTGGCAATTGAGGCCAAGGATCACACGACTCACGACCATCTGCAACGGGTTCGCGTGTACGCCATGGAAATTGCGAAAGACCTTTGTCTCAGCGAAGACGATACTGAGGCACTGCAGGCCGCATCAGTGCTGCATGACATCGGGAAACTCGCTGTCCCAGAACACATTATTTCGAAGCCCGGAAAACTCACGCCGGAAGAGTTCGAGAAGATGAAAATTCATCCGATTATTGGGGCGGAGATTCTCGAACAGGTAGAGTTTCCGTATCCAGTGGTCCCAATCGTCAGGGCGCATCACGAGAAATGGGATGGGAGTGGCTATCCGCTTGGCTTAAAGGCTGAAGATATACCAATTGGAGCGCGAATACTTTCAGCGGTTGATTGCCTGGACGCGCTGGCTTCTGATCGGCAGTACCGCAGAGCGCTACCGCTGGATCAAGCTATGGCCCACGTGGTTGGTGAAGCTGGAAAGAGTTTCGATCCGCGCGTGGTTGAGGTGTTGCAGCGACGTTACATTGAGTTGGAAAAAATGGCGTGGGCCAAGCCTTCAAAAACTCCGGCCAAGCTCTCGACCGATGTTAAGGTTGAACGCGGATTGGCTCCCGACGCTGGTTTCGCTGAGGCCGAAACACCTGTCGTCCATCAACCTGAGCAACGCAGCGATTATCTAGCTTCTATTGCCGCCGCGCGCCAGGAAGCGCAAATGCTCTTCGAGTTGAGTCATGACCTGGGCACGTCATTGAGCCTTGACGATACGCTCTCGATGCTTTCGGTGCGTTTGAAGCGGCTGGTGCCTTATGACTCGATGGCCGTCTATCTGAAGAAAGAAAATGTGCTCACTCCAGAGTTCGTGAGCGGCGATAATTTTCGGCTGTTCTCCTCTTTGAGAATTCCGCTGGGCGAGGGTCTGTCGGGCTGGGTTGCTCAGAACAGCAAGCCAATCCTGAATGGCAACCCATCGGTTGAGCCGGGATATCTCAATGATCCGACCAAGTACAGTACGCTGCGTTCGGCGCTGGCAGTACCGCTCGAAGGAGTTTCTGGCGTGGTCGCAGTGCTTGCGCTGTATCGCACTCATCAGGACGCGTTCACCAAGGACCATCTGCGAATTCTGCTGGCAGTCAGCTCGAAACTCGGCTTTACTATCGAAAATGCCTTGAAATATCGCATGGCGGAGGATTCAGCTACCACTGACTACCTTACCGGATTGCCCAATGCGCGCTCGCTCTTCCTGCATCTCGATCGCGAACTTGCGCGATGCAAACGTTCACGGCAGACGCTGGCCGTATTTGTTTCCGATCTCAACGGATTTAAGCAAGTGAATGACCGCTTTGGCCATTTTCAAGGCAACAAACTGCTGCAATTGTTTGGTGAAGGCTTGAAAGAATCATGCCGGGAATACGATTACGCGGCGCGAATGGGCGGCGACGAATTTGTGGTAATCGCTCCTGGTTTAACTCCGGATGCTGCTGCCGAGATGTCGCAGCGTCTGGGAAAAATAATTGCAGAAGCCGGAAAAGCGATTTGCGGGGAAGGCCTGGTCTCAGTCAGCATTGGTCAGGCATTCTATCCTGAGGACGGCAACAACGCAGAACAACTGCTCGCCGAAGCCGATCGCCGTATGTACGCGGTCAAAAGCTCCCACTACGCGAACGCTGCAGAGCGCCATACCGGCATAAAGTTCGCTCGCGCCTCCAGCTAGCTTGGCCGCAGGTCTCTCCTGTAGTCGCTAGCGATATTGTCTAAGTCCTAAGTTTCACCATCTCGCCCCTCATTGCCACAAACTGATCCGGCGATTTGCCGCCGTCCAATTCAAGCCGTAAAGTACTTGCTTCGAAGCTTCATCCCTAATCTAGTCAGGACTCCAACGGTATGGAAATGCTCGAACATATCACCAGACTTTTTTCTTACGACGACTGGGCAAATCGCGAAGTCTTGAAGTCGTTACAAACCGCGAGCGAGCCACCCGCGCGCTCTGTGGGCTTGCTGGCACACATCGTTTCCGCCGAAAGACTGTGGCTGGAACGCCTGCTGATGCAAAAACAGACCTCGCCTGTGTGGCCGACATTCACGCTGGACCGGTGCCAATCGGAAATCGGTGAACTGGCAGGACTTTGGATGAACTATCTTAGTTCACTTGGCGAGGCCGGTCTCACGGACCCGATCGATTACAAAAACACGAAGGGAGAAAAGTTCACCAGCCAAAAGCAGGATGTTCTGCTGCACGTCGTCATGCACTCGGCATACCATCGCGGGCAGATTGCCGCGGATATGCGGGCTGCCGGATTCAGTCCGGCCTATACCGACTTTATACACGCGGTCCGGCAAGGATTCCTATAACGGCCGAGCGCTGCACAGGTCGGGGTTTTGA